>NZ_AJWE01000109.1:0-193589 GCF_000281145.1 Rhizobium sp. CF142
CGGCAGCTGCCGCAAGGTTGCCGTGCAGACGCCGCATATTGACGTCGCTTTCGCGCACATCGTGATGGGCGGGCATGATGAGATGCGGCAGCATCAGCTGTTCGGCTGGCTCCGGCGCGGGCGCAGGATCGGCGGCCAGGGCAAGGGCTGCCGCCTCGCGGACAATGCGGTCCGGCCCAAGCGTTGCGAGAAGATCGAGCTGATCGTGGCGGGATTTTTCCGCGCGCCGGTCGGCCAGATTGATGATCTCGCCCTGCGAGCGGCCTTCGATGGCGGCATGCGGAGAATTGACGAAGCTTTCCAATCCTTCCGAGAACCAGTGGTAGCGCCGCGCCTGACGCTTGTCGCCGTTCATGCCTTGCTGGACGATCACCCAATGGCCATCATCAGCGACGATGAAGCCGTGGAGATAGAGATCGAAACCATCCTGCACGGCTGCACTGTCCACCTTGGCGACCAGGCGGCTTGTCTTGGCCAGGCCGGCGCCGTCCAGCCCGGTGCGGTCGCCGATCGCCATCAGTTCGTCCGGCGTCTTGCGCGATTGCGCGCCGCGCCCGCCGCAGACATGCAGGCCGAGTTCTTTCGAAAGCGGCTTCAGCCCACGCTTCAGCGCGCCGAGCACGCTGGTCGTGATGCCGGAGGAATGCCAGTCCATGCCCATGACGGCGCCGAAGGACTGGAACCAGAAGGGATGGGCAAGCCGGCGCAGAAACTCGTCACGCCCGTAATGGTGGACGATTGCCTCGGCAATCAACGCGCCAAGCGTGGTCATGCGGTTACCCAGCCATGGCGGCACGCGCCCTCCGTGAAGGGGGAGGTCGGCGCTGCCCGCTCTCTGCGACATGCTTCCTCTTTCTGCCGGGAATCTGCTGCGATCAACCGGATCACCCGATAGAACAGCTATCCGTCAAAATCGGGGCAATGGCAATAAATTCCTATCTTCGAGAGTCCGCTCCCTTGCACCAGCAAAATAAGCATCAAAAGACGCGATTTTCGACCTATCCGCGGAACCGAAGCCCGGCATTCCTAATTTCTATCTGTATCGGGAACGGAAGATCGCGTCATGAGGTCGCTTGCTGCACCATCCATCTGTCTGGCAGTGGTCGGGACCGTTCTGGCCGGCGGTCTCGGATTTGCATCCTATGGGTTCCACGAACCGGAACCACATCATTTCGCCAATCTCGATGCGCCGCTTTGGACGACGACACCGACACGCGTTGATCCCCGAACACAAGATTACGAGCGCCTTCCGCCCCTTCAGGCTGCTGCCGACGCTTCGTCTTCAACGCCAGCCAATCTGGTTGGCGTATCGGCCATTGCACCACCCGACGCAACCGTGACGGGGGCGATTGAGCAGCCGAAGCAGGAGTGGATGGCCGACGGCCATCATCTCAGCCTCTGCCAACAACGCTACCGGTCCTATAATGTGGCTGACAATACATACCAGCCTTTTGACGGCGGCCCCCGGAAGCCCTGCGTGATCGAAGACAGAGAGCTTTCCGTCGGACTACCGGCGGCGGATACAAGCCCCAACCCGCATATATCATGGTGCGCCGCCCGCTATAATTCCTACCGCGCTTTGGACAATACCTATCAGCCGTTCAGCGGGCCAAGACGTCAGTGCGTTTCTCCCATTATCTGAGCGAGCCATTTTTCTTGCTGTGAGAAGGTTGTGTCCCCGAGGGGCGACCGTTCTTGTGATCCCGGACCAAAGTCCCAGGCCGCCTGGCACCTATGTCCGACCGTCTTGCAATTTCGGAACAAGCGGTCAATCTCGTGCTTCCTGCTTTTGCAGCAGACACTGGGGAAGAACGACAAGGCAAGTGACGATGGCGATCTCTAAGCGCAATTTCCTGAAGGGCTGCGGCGCGAGTATTCTTGCCGTTGCGCCGTTGAAGGTCGATGTGGCGGGTTCGTTTCCCTCGCTCGCCAGCCAGGCAGCCTTCGCAAAGAACGAAAACGGTAATAGCGGGGGGAATGGAAACGGCAATGGCGGCAATGGTGGAGGGAATGGAAACGGTAACAGCGGGGGAAATGGAGGCGGCAACGGCGGTGGAAATGGCAACGGCAATGGCGGGGGGAATGGAAACGGTAATTCGGGCGGCAGCGGCAACAGTAGCGGGAGCAGCCGATCCAGCTCGAACGGAGCCGGCAGTACGAACAACGCGCCCTCAACATCAGGAGAACGGGCGACCGAAGATACTGACGGCTCGATCGATGTCCGGCATACGAATGGAATAACCGAGACCCTTCGTGCGGGACGTTACATCATGAAGGACTCGAAAGGCCGCACGATCATCAACAGGCGGGCGACATCGGCTGACAGCACGCGGCTCACACGTCTTCTGCGCTAGCGTTTTTCGCGCCACCGCAAGGCAGCTTCCGTCCTGTTCGTGACGCCGAGCTTTGTCAGGATCTGGGTCATATGATGCTTTACCGTTTTCTCCTGTAGATCGAGACGCAGGCCGATATGCTTGTTTGAAAGGCCCTGCGCAACGAGATCCATCACCTCGCGTTCCCGAGGAGTAAGCGCGTCCCTGTCCGATGCCTGCCCGCTCAATGAATATTCCATCACTTTGGCCGACATTGCCGGTGAGACGTAGCGGGCTCCCTTGAAAACGGTGCGGATCGCTTCCGCCAGACCGCGGGAACCAACACCCTTGAGAATGTAACCTTTTGCTCCACGTTGCAGCGCTTCGACGAGCGTATCGACTTCCTCTGAGGCAGTGAGCATGAGGATTTTGGTCTCTGGGCTTATGGAAAGGATCTCGTCGATCACCGAGAGCCCGTCGCCGGGCATCGACACATCGAGAAGCAGCACGTCCGGACGGGTGTCGGCGGCGATCATTGCTGCATCAGATGTGTTGGCTCCTTCTCCGACGACGACAAAATCGCTGACCTCGGAGAGGCTGCGGGTCACCCCCTCGCGGAACAGGGGATGGTCGTCTACGACGCCGATTTTGATGGACGTCATCCTATTCCTCCACTTCCATAGGCGCGAAGGTCATGATGACAGTCGTTCCGCCTTCGCCGGTTCTTATGTCGAATTCTCCGCCAAGACTATCGATCCGTTCTTTGAGCCCCGCAAGGCCGAGGCTCGCCGGCCTCACCTGCGTCGGGTCAAAACCCTCGCCTCGGTCACTGACTTCGATGCGGACGCCGCCGTCGTGTGATGTTGCCCTGACGGCTTGCTCCACGCCGCCGCCATGGCGATAGGCATTGTTGAGCGCCTCCTGAACAAAGCGGTAGATACAAATTTTGAGAGCGGGGGCAAGCTCCGGATCATCCTCGTCAATTGTTGTATCGACAGTGGTGCCGGTCTTCTCCTGGTGGGCTTCGACAACGCGTTTTACGATATCCGTAATCGAAGCCCTCTCGATTTGCGGCAGGACCAGCCCCTTGCAGATGTCGCGAATCTCCTTCATCGCCTCGGCAAGACTCGAACGGATCCAGGCGAGTTCCTTTTCGCGCGTCTCCGGCTGGACAGCGGCATCGACCAGCAGGTTGCTGTCGAGACGCAACGAGGCATAGGCGATGTGCTGTGCAGGACCGTCATGCAGATCGGCGCCGATGCCGCGCAAATAGGTTTCGTTCAAGGCCGCGGCGCGCCTGGAGGACAATTGAAGCCTGCGTTGCAGACCGCGATTTTCGGTGAGAAGCGCGGAGAGTTCGTCTACCCTGGCCTTTAGCGCTTCGCGCTGCACCTCGATCGTATGACTGCCGCGAAAGACGAGAATGGAGAGAGCGAGGAAGAAAATCGCGGTCAGGCCGGCCACGGCCAGCCAGCTCCAGAGCCGTGCCTGTGCAAGGCTGTCTTCCAGCCCTTCTGCCGTCTCATAGAATTCAAGCACGGCCACAGCCTCTCCCGACCAAGGCTGCAAAACAGGATTGTAAATTTCCATGAGCGCCCTGCCGAGACTGCGCTCCTCGGCGCTTTCGGGGTCGCTTGCGACTTCGTAACGTGCGACCAGCGAGCCCGCAAATGCCTGAGCGAGCTTGTCATTGACAGGAAATGTCTTTCCCACCAGTTCCTTTTCATTGGAGTAGAGAATCGTGCCATCCCGGCGCCACAGCTTGAACGACACGAGACGGCGGCCGAGTGCGCCCTGTCCGAGCGTTTCGTCGAGCGCCTGGGCGCTTCCCTCGTCGAGCAGCGATTCCGTCTGCATGTCGGGAAGCAGGGGTGCGACGACGCTATCGACGTAGAGCGCTGTCGCAGCCCCGGAATTGTGGATAACGGCATCCTCGATGAGATGGGTGACAATAAGCCCGATGACGAACATTGCGCCAAGGGAAACAAACCCTCCCATGATGAAGAATTGGGAGGCAAGGGAGCGGGCATTCCACCGTATGAGCCAGTTCATTTCCAACCTGATTTACGACGATCCGTGCAAACTATCGCATTGGCTGGACTTTTCCAGTTCACCTGGCCTGGATGACATCGGCGCCAGAAACGCTGGCGGTCAACTGATCGGTGTCGCCCAACATGGCCGTGCCGAAGACATAGAGCATGACGGCAAGAAAGATGACGAGTGCCAGCAGGGATGCGTTCCACGCGCTGGAAATTCCCGGGATTTCGTTCCTGTCGTCCATGACTGAACTCCTCTTTCGACGGAGGGCCGAACGGGCGGAGAGACAGTGCGTTCCGGATCTGGGACTTCAGTCCGCGCGTTATTGGACCAAAGTCCGAAGCGACTCCGACTGAGGTCCGAAATCAGGAACAGCGAGGATTGCGGTCGTTGGTTTGGCAGCGGTCAAGGAGGCCGCCTCGAAACCGAAGGAGGAAAAATGCTCCAAGCTTATCATACGCACGCCTACGGCTGTGTCTCTTATGTCGGGCGTCGCAATTACACGCCTCGCCGTCATATTGGCGGGGGCCTTTTGCTTGCCTTCGGTATGGCTCACGTCGATCTGGATTGGACTGATGCTTTCAACCATCAACGCGATAAGGCTTGCCAGGGCGAAAGTCTTCCAAAGAACTTAGCGATGGCCGAGAGGGAGGCAGCCCGCATGCGCAGCAGCCTTTGCCGGCGTAGGGCATCGACGCGCGTTCCTGGCGCCTTCGCGAGTGCCGCCCTGGCCGCCCTTACGGGCTCTACCAGACTGGCGGCCACGTCCGGCAAGGCATCCACTTCCGCCTCGAGCCGTGTGAGATAGGCGTTCAGCCCATCGGCAGCGGCTTGCCGCAGCCGGCGGGTCGGAGCGTTGCGAAGTCTGCGCGTCGCCCAGCGGAGATGTTCTTCGGCATGCCGGTGCAGTGCCTGCGGATGCTTGTAGGCCCTGTGGTCGCCAAGCATGTCGGCGACAAACGCCACTTCTCCGAGTTCGCCGCAGCGCCACCAAAGCTCCATATCCTGCAGATATTGCCAGGCCGGGTCCCAGCGGCCGGCCTTGAAGAAGACATCCGTGCGGATCGTTGCACCCGGCATCGCGACCATATTGTTGAGCAGCAGCAGTTCCCGAAAGGCGTCGCCGCTGTTGCTGTAGCTCCACCCGAAGCGGTGTCCGGGAATGGGATCACCCTCATAGGTGATCTGCCGGAAACGACCATGGATCAGGACAGGGTGGCGCATTGCCGCGCGCCCGATGGCGCGTAACGCCCCGGGAGCGAGACGGTCGTCAGCATGCAGGGTGACGAGGTAATCGGCATTCGCGCCGGCTGTATAGGCGCGATTCCAGTTGTCCGTGCGCGGCACGGTGTCTCGATGCAGGGCCGGCTTCAGCAATGGAGATGAGTAGGATGCGATCATTTCCCGACTGCCGTCCGTGGAGCCGTTGTCGCAGATATGGACCTCGAAGTTCGGATAATCCTGTGCCAGAGCGCTGTCCAGCGCCTCCGCAAGTGTCTCAACATTGTTGTAGCAGGGTATGATAATGGCGAGAGAGGGTAATTTGCTCGATGTCGCGGCTGTCATGATGAACTCCCGTTTACTAGGTCCCCTGATCCCGCGAACGCGTGTCGAGGGGATCGTTAGCAAGGCTCCGCCCGTCCCCGTCGAAGTGGAACGGCACCGGTATTTTCCCCTATCCTAGACGCTAGCCGGCAAGGGTAACGTCTGCGATCTTGACATCGAACACGTCACGCGCCGGCAGCGTCCGGACATCGAAGCCGTGTGCGACCACGCCGTTCAGCATCGGGCAGACAAAGAGCAGGCCGTTATGCGAGAGGCGCGCCCGGTTCTGCAGGCTGTGGGCCAGAGCCAGATGAAAAACGGCGACATTGCGGAAGGCATAGACGCCTGCCGATGCATTCTCGGAGATGACGACCTTTTCCCTTGCTTCCAGCATCCGGCCATCATTTCCAAGCCTGATATAGCTGTATTGCGGATGGTGGGAGGCAAATGTGAGTGCCAGACCGCCGAGATTGGGTTCGGTTGCAAAGATTGCGGCAATATCCGCATCGCAGTCGAACATGATATCGCAGAGATCAACGACAACGGGCGCATCCGGAAAAGCGACGAGTGCCACACCGGCCGCAGCGCTCCAGGCAGCGCCACCGCTCATTTCGGACAGCCAGACGATCCGCGCTGCCGGATAGCGTGCCAGCAATGTTTCCCGAGCGTAGCGCCGTGATGCAGGCCTGTCCCGCAGCACGAAAACAGGCACAGCCGCGCTGCTCCACCAGGGACGCGCCTCCAGCGTGGCGCTGAGCAATGTCGTCTTTCCAACCGGCATTTCCGCCTTCACCGAGCCGTCAGGCCGCTCAAAATCATTCCCGGCCATGGGAATGATAATGTTCAGCGGCGCCATCGCTTCCGGCCTGGTTCCGACGTCATGCATAGGCAGGCTCACGGCCCTGCAGATATTCGGCCAGATCCTCGGGCGTACCAAGCCCGTGCATGTTCCTGACATCGATCTCGTAAACGCCGATGCGTGCACCGTTACGGATGGCGTAATTATAGGCCGGGCAGACATAGAACTCGTTGTTGGTGCGATCGTTGTGCACCATCATGTCGAGCGCGCCCTTCATGAAATCGCCGGCGCGGCGGAAGAAGTAGATACCGACTGTTGCCAGTTCGGAGATCGGCTGCTTTTCGGCAACCCTGAGTACGAATCCTGCCGCATCGGTTTCGGCGAAAGACCATTTCGGGTCGCGCTTCGGGTCGCGAAACACGAGGATCGATCCGTCGAGATCGCGCGACATACAGTCATCGATGAAATCGACGATACGCATGTCCACCACCTGGTCGGAATTGGCGATGAGAAGGGGAGCTTCCTCATCGAGATGCTGGCGCGCCAGCAGAACGGTGCAGGCGGTGCCTTCGGTGAGTTGATCGACCGAAACGACCCCGACGCCCTGCGAGCGAAGTTCGGCCACCGCATCCGCCTGGCTGTCCAGATGTTCGCGCAGCAGCAGGACCGTTGGTTGTCCACCCGGCGGCAGCGTGTTTTCGAGCACATGCTGGATCATCGGCCGCCCAAGCACGTCGATGAAGGGCTTCGGGCGGGTGAACCCGACCTTGGCGAAGCGGCTGCCCCGGCCGGCGGCCGGCACCACCAGTTGCACGGGTCGCTGGGCCTGTGCGGAGGATAGGCGGCGGACCCCGTTGACCTCGAAATTCTCGATCATTTTCGGGTTGTAGAAGCTGTGGTAGCGGTCCGCGGGAACGCTTGCGGAAACGACGCGGCCGCCATCCAGGATCACCTCGTTTAGCGACGAGCTGACATAGTAGCGGTCATCCACCGTCACCCCGTGCCTCAAGGCGGCAGTCGCGGCCTTGAAGAAAATCTGGGCCTCGCGGAAATAATAGAACCCGGCGATCGCCTTGTTGCTGATCACATCCTTCTCGGACGTGCGGTTGACGAAACCGTCGTCGCCGAGCGTCACATAGGACCAGCGCGGGTGGATCGTCTCGAAAGTGATGACGCCGGCATCCGCCTTGGCTGCCTCGAATTCCGCAATCACGGATGCAAGCCGGGTGTCGATGATCTGGTCGCTGTTGGCAATCACCAGCGGCTCGGTGGGGTCAATCTTGTCGACCGCCATCAGGCAGGTGCAGAGCGCACCGGCGGTCGCGCCTTTCAGCATGACTACCTCGGAACGGCCGTTGGTGCTGAGGTCAAAGATCCGCTCGTAGGAATATTTGACGGCATCCTGCTGGTCGACGAGGAAGAGGAAATGCGCGTCGCTGCCGAGCGACTTCATGTTTTCGATGGCCCATAGGATCATCGGCTTTCCGGCCACTTCGATAAGCGGGCGCGGATAGGCATAGTCTTCCGGGCTGAAATGCGGGCTTGTGCCCGTAGTGGGGAACAGGACGATCATGCCATCACCTCCGATACACGCTTGATCTCCGACACGATCCGGCCGTAGACAACGTCGGCCGGTGTTCCGATCTGCATGACGTAAGCGCCGCTGTCGCGCGCGGCCTTCAGGCCGTATTCATTGTCCTCGAGGATCAGGCATTCATCCGGTCTAAGACCGAAGCGCTCCATCGTCGTCACATACATTTCCGGATCCGGCTTGGCGCGGGTGACATCCTCATTGGACACGATGAGGTCGATATATTCTATCAATCCGGCGCGCCGCATCATGGACTCGATGGTGACACGGATCGAGTTCGAGCAGACGGCGATCTTGTAGCCATCGTGCTTGAGACGGCTGAGCGCGTATTGATGGGCAAACACCGGCTTGCAGCGGGTGTAGATCAGCTCCATCGTATAGTCCTGCTTCAACTCGTGGATCAGCTCGTTGAGCCCCTTCGGCAGGCCATTGGTACGGGAGAGGATCTCCAGCTTGCGGCGGGTTGGCAGGCCATCGAACGTAGTCAGATGCGCCTGGCGGTCGATCGGCATGCCGAAAAGATCGAGCGCCCGGTTCAGCGCCTCATAATGCCATTCCTTGGCATCGATCAGCACGCCATCCATATCGAACAAAACAGCACGGATCATGTGACTTCCTCCTCAACCATCCAGGCAAAGCTCTGCTCGGCTGCATCGGGCAGATCGGTACAGATCATCAGCCGCTCGAGCGGAAGACCACTCTTTGCAGCCTGTCGCAATGCGCCAGACCAGGCGGCCCAGACCGCTTCATGCGGGCGCTTGTGCAGTTCCGGCGAGACCATCGCGACATATTTGCCGCGCCTCAGATCATCGATCGCGCGTTCGATCGAGGCCGGCTTCTCGGTGAAAGAATCCACCCATACGCCCTCACAGCGTTCGTAGAAGGACGGGTAGAGCTCGACCTCACTGTAGCGGGTGAAAACCGGGATATTGCTATCGAGATAGGGCCTGAGATCGGGAACCGACGCGTCGAAAACGAAGGAGCGTTTCGTCACCTCATATTGTTCCAGCATCGGCAGCAGGGCAGGGCAGAGGCCGTCCGCCTTGATATTGATGGCCAGTCGTCCCGGGGCGCCATTTGCTGCATAGCACTCAAGAACGTGCGCGAAGGACAATGCCCCGGTTGTGGCAGGATCGTGTGAAATTACCAGTTCGCCATTCAGATCGCGAACATCCAGTTCAACGCCGTGTCCGGCGGCGAATGCCTTGTCGAATGCGCCTAAAGTGTTCCGCTCATGGGGTGCAAGCCACCACCCACGATGTGCGAGTATCATCATCATTATGTCCCTCCGGCCCAATCGGCCAACAAACGATTTTGTGTCGTCACAAAGGGCGGATTAAATCCATGCATGTGCCGACCAATCTTCATATGCAGGATTGTAATTTCATCTTGACTATGCAGAAGTGAGTATAGATCGTCAATATCGAATATACACCAAAGTTGTTACTTTGGTAACACATGCGGTACGCGCAATAATGCCAATATAAACTCCAGATAAACTCAAAAGAACATGTGACCATGGGCACATCTAGTACGGCATCACTACCCGGCGCAGAGCAAGGCCAGGAGCCGCGTAGCGTCTCTACATCACGGGATGCGCTATGGGTTTCGGGCGCTCGTCTGGTCAGCCAGCTCTGCGGTATCGGTACGTTGCTGGTCGCAGCCCGCGTCCTCTCACCGGCCGAGGTTGGCGTCTTTGCGATGGTCTCCTCGACCGTTTTGCTGCAATCGAAGATTGCTGAAGCCGGATGGAGCGAATATTTGATTGCTGCACCGCACGATAGGGAACTGCCCGGGACGGTTCTCTATTGCGCGCTTGCAAGCGGGTTCGCCTTCACCATTCTCGGATTCATTGGGCTTGCTGTTTCCCTCGTCTGGCTGGCGCCGACCGGGTCGATCTTCTTCACTCTCCTGCTGCTGATGGCGACCATCGTGCCCGGCACCTTCATTATCTGTCAGAGCGGCGTATTG
The DNA here is from genome assembly GCF_000281145.1 of Rhizobium sp. CF142. NCBI lineage: Bacteria > Pseudomonadati > Pseudomonadota > Alphaproteobacteria > Hyphomicrobiales > Rhizobiaceae > Rhizobium > Rhizobium sp. CF142. Next base: position 10,256 of record NZ_AJWE01000109.1, read on the forward strand.
GTCAGGAGGCGACGCCTGCGCGAACTTGCCTTCTATCAGGCGGCCTCGGAATTTTCGGGCCTTCTCGTAACGACCGGAGGGTTATTGCTCGGCTGGGGCATCGTCGCGCTTGCGGCAGGACGCTGTTGCGTCGTGCTTGTCGCACTCCTGATGTCCACGGGCTTTGCGCGCTGGCTTCCGCGCTTCGAATTCCAGCTCACCACTGCCCGCGAGGCGCTTGCCTATTCCACCCGGCTCCTGGCATCGCGCCTTATGCAATTTGCGCAAAGTTACGGCGCGGAGTTCCTGATCGTGTTCTTCATCGGCGCGACGGAGGTCGGCCTCTATAGAATGGCAAGCCGCATCGTCGGCGCCGTCACCGAGCTGATTTCCGAACCCGTGCGGATGCTGGCATGGAGCTATTTCTCCCGCCAACAAAGCGCGACGGGCAGCGGGGCGGAAGGCCTCAGCCGGCTCATGGGATTGATCATGGCGGCCACCGCTTTTGCCGCTCTTCCCGTCTTCATGGGCCTTGCCGTCATATCCGAACAACTCGTCAGCGTGCTGCTCGGGGTGCAGTGGCTCGCGGCCGCCCCAGTCCTCATCCTGCTGGCGGCTGCGCGCGGCATTGCTGTCATCCAGATGCTCAACGAGCCCGTGCTCAGCATCATCGGCCGGGTTGCCCTGCTGCCGCGGCTGAACATGCTGTTTACGGCAACAAGCCTCGCTTGCCTTGCAATCGCCGGCTGGATCCGACCGGACCTCGTCAATATCGCGGTTGCGCAGGTCGTGGCCGCGGCATTGACGACTTCAGTGTCTCTCTATTTCCTGCAGCGCGGCACCGGGTTCCGTTGGCCCTCCTTGTTGCGTAGGATACTGCCCGCCGGGCTGGGCGCCTGTGTCATGGTCGGCGCCGTCGGCCTGGCTCTCCATATGGCAGGCGGTAGCCTGCACCTGCCTTTGGTGGACTTGTTTATCGGAGTTGCGGTTGGGGGCCTCGCCTATGTCATCATTGCATGGTCCAGTGGTCGCGCCTTGATGGCGGAACTCAACCATGTGACAGGTGCGCAATAGCGCCATGGATGCGGATGCCTGTTAAAGCCGAGCTTTCGTTGGTCGCCTTAGCCAACGCTCGAAAGTTCTTGTGAGGGCTTATTTCACTCTCAAATGGGCAATTGAGACCGCCCCACGCGACTGGCTGTTGGTCCGGATCCAGGCGTAACGCTGGATGTATCGGCGAGCTTCGAACTTATGACGGCTGAGCGCGTTCTCATCTTGCGACAATCGACCCGCCGGATGGGAGGCGCTTATGACGGATATACGCACGCGCGGATTCAAGACGAAGGCCGAGCTTGACGAACATCTTGGCGACATTGAAGAGACCGCCGAAACGGAAGAGGTTCTGTTGCCTCCGGTCGACCACGCGGTGGAGCAGCAGGAGACCGTCGAGCTCGCAAGATTGCAGGAGGATCTGACGTTGCTGCGCAGACACCTCGCTCTTGTCCGCGAGCAGGCGAAGACGGCCATCTCGGCACGCGCCCAATGGGCGGATGCGAGCGCCCATGAGCAGCTTGGAAATTATGCCTGGCTGAAACTCGCCGGGGTCATTGCCATAACATTCCTGGTGGTCAGGCGGTTGCGGTTGCTGCCTCCTTCGGGAATGGCGACGATTCCTATCGCCCTTTCACGCTTCTACCGGGTGTGATCAGACTTTTGAGCTCAAAGCTCGGTGTGCGCAGCTGTCCGCCGCGAACCATCGGACGCCTGTCAGATCCGATCCTCCACGAATTGTTCCGCACCCTCGACCGGCTGCAGCCAGGGTTCTCGTCGCTTGATCCAGAGCTCATAGGTGGGCTTGAGGCCGGTCGGCGCATCCTGCAGTGTCCCGAGTTTGATCTCGGCCTCCTCTTCGTCGTAGGCAAAGATCCGCGAACCGCAGGCCGGGCAGAAGCGGCGGCCTTGATGCACTGCGGTTTCCCCGGTGGTTTTGAAGGCGGACGTCGGCCAGATCGCGTAATAGGTAAAGGCTGCGCCACTCTCCTGGCGGCAGTCAGTGCAATGGCAAAGCCCGACGCGCTTGGGTTCGCCCTCCACCTGATAGCGCACCTCGCCGCAATTGCAGCTCCCGTATCGTATGATCATCCAAAGCCCCCTTAATGTTTCACCCCGAAAGGCGATTGATCGTCGTCGAAATTGCCGTTGCTCAAACTGTCGTAGCGATTGAGGCTCGGCTTGCCGCCTCGGGTGCCGAAGGGTGTCAGCTGCACCATCATTTCCCTCGCACGATCGATTGCGTCTTCTTCGTTCAGCGCTGCCGCCTCGGGAAGGCGCACCGTCAGTTGCTCGCCGGCGTCACCGCAGAAATCGACATGCCAGGCCTTCTGCCGATGCGTCACCTTTGCCTCGTTCAGATGCATTGAAACCTCCGTTCGGCCTTTCCGCTGGTTTCGCTTCTCTCGGGCATGGAGATCAGTGTATAAACCGATGTACTGGGGATAGGTTCCGAGCCCTCCCTCCTTCGGGTCTTCACTGCCGGCTTGCCGGCATTGTTCACTCAAGGCTTCACTCCGCTGGCACCTGTCGAAGAACATAAGCATTCATTGAAGAGCAGCGATCGACACAGTTTTCGCTCGGCGGTCGTACATAGAGATGATCGACGCATCTATTTGCGGTCCTCTGCGTTCACCCCAAGGACGAATCTTGTTCGAACCCTCGAAAGGAACGCAGATGAGTTTTCCAGCCCCGACAAGCAATGATACCACGCGCCGGTTTCAGGATGCGACCCATGCTGCCCGCGTTGCCCTGGAGGCGCTTATCGCCGATGCCAACGCTGCGGGTTGGAGCACGGACGAGATGACCGTGGCATTCGTTGAGGCAGCACGGTCTCTCAAAGACGCAAACACCAGGGACCCCGACCCTGCCGACGATCCGCCAATCAGCGGCGTGGATGCGAAGCAAGGGCAGATTGGACGTGGTGAGTTATTTGATTGAGTGACGACCCAGCGGTCGTTCACAATAGGACAATGGACAGCAAGTGAGGCCGTATTTCGCACGACATCGTCTCGTCAGATCCTGATTTGCAACAGGCCCCCTCGGGCCACCTGTCTGCCGTGGCACCAGAACGGATGGATCATGTCATTGATGGCCAGGATGTCGGCACACGGAACGAGTGGCGACCATCCTTCATGGGCATCGAGCCCGACGAAGGCCAGTCTTGTCAGGGATCTTGTGCCTGCCAGCAGATCTTCGTCATCGATTGTGATGTCCACCAGCAGCACTTCCGGCGCCCGCACAGAGCAATCGACTGCCTCCCGGGCGATTGTCGTCACCGACGTGCTTGCTCCGATATAGAAGGCCATGACCGTATTGTTGTCGAAGTCGGCGATGGCGGGAATGAGCAGATTTGCGGGCAAGGCCGTCAGCGTATCGCGTGTACCGTCAAACCGATGCCCGGTTGCGTCCTCACCTGCGAGACTGCGATTTCCCGAAAATTGATAGAAGACCTCGCGTCGGGTCAGATATTCGACCGTCCAGCGACCGGAATGATCTGCTGCAGTAGAAGTCGCGAGCGCCTCGATCTCCGAGACGACTTCATGGAAGGTGGTGCGAGCGTTGGCCATGGCGATTCTCCTTGAGGGAACAAAGGCGGATGGCGGGTGAATGTTCCTGCCAAAAGAGAATAACTTCCTATGCGGGCCTGATAACCAATGACGCGGTTCCTTCGGTGTGGTCCCGCTGAAAGGCACAAATAGCGCCATCATATTGACGCAGTGCGCGTTAACCTTTGAGAGCGAAAGGAGATGAGCATGGCCGGACACGATAGCTACTATATCGAGATCACCACGCGTCTTCGATCGGTGCGTTCTTTTTGCGATTTCCTGTCGAGCGGCGGGACTGTCGGCGTTGCTGCGGCGGACGGCTCACGCTACGGCGATGTCACCACCGATCTGCTTGCGAGAACACGCAAGGAAGCAGAGGCCCTTGATCGCATGCGCCGTCAACTCTTTCCGGATCGTGCGGACGAAGAGGTTTCGCCAGCACTCTATACTTGTGGACTCACCGCCTCCCGCCGGTCGTGTAAGGCAGGTCGAGCTCAATCATGACGGGCGCATGATCGCTCGTATGGTTCCAGCTCCGCGGATTGCGCCGGACGCTCGCAGAGCGAAGGTACCCAGCGAGGTCGGGACTGAGAAGAACATGGTCGATCCGCAGTCCCGCATCCCGTTCGAATGAGTTTCTCCAGTATTTCCAGAAGGTGTAGATCCGCTCATCCGGGTGAAGATGGCGAAGCGCGTCCGTCCATCCCTGTTGAACCAGCCTGGCATAGGCCTTTCTGACCTCGGGTCTGAACAAGGCGTCATCGCGCCATCGTTCCGGGGAATAGACATCCAGGTCTGTTGGCATGACGTTGAAGTCGCCGATGAGCAGGGTCGGGACTTTGAGGTCCAAGAGCTCTCCGGCATAGCGATGCAGGCGCTGGAACCAGCGCAGCTTGTAGTCGAATTTCGGACCAGGCGCCGGGTTGCCGTTTGGAAGGTAGAGGCAGCCGATCAACATCCCGTTTATGGCAGCCTCGATGTAACGGCTGTGGCTGTCGTCCGGATCGCCCGGCAGGCCACGGCGTGTCAGCACCGGCAAAACGCTTCTCGCAAGGATCGCCACACCATTCCAGCTCTTTTGGCCATGCCAGACGGCACGATATCCAGCGCCTTCGATTTCCCGTCGCGGGAATTTATCGTCAGAGGTTTTCAGTTCCTGAAGACAGACGACATCAGGCGCATCCTCTTCCAGCCATTGCAGCAGTATTGGAAGGCGGCCGATGATCCCGTTAATATTATAGGTAGCTATCTTCAATCGACCTCCAAAGGGTGAGGCGGGCCGGACAGGTTGGGCGCTCGTTTGCCATTCGTCTGCCACGGCGAGAAACCGGAAAAATCGCCATGCTCGCCATCCCCGTCGCGTACGGTTGACACGGCCCGCGCTCGGCAAAGGGAATGTGCAGGGCTTCAGAAGGTTCCCGTCAGGCCGCTGGAGGCGGATCAGGCTGCCTTGCAATACGGTTATGCCTTTCTTATTTACCTCCCATCACCCCTATCGGTTTGGTAAGGCCCAGAGAGTGACGCGTAGCCCTTCAGAAGAGGTGTCCGCGCTCCAGCCAAGACCGTTACAGATATTGGCTGCTGGCCGTTCAGCACATGATGCAGCCACACTGACGCAACGCGGCGGCAAAGCGCGATCCTCTGATCGTTTCAGCTAAGCTTCCTTCGATTGCGCCATTTGCGCAGAACGAATGCCGAGGGATCGCCAGCCGAGCGGGCTTAACACCGCTATCCGCAAGGAGAAAACATGCAGGTCATTGTCAGAGACAACAATGTTGAACAGGCTCTCCGCGCCTTGAAGAAGAAAATGCAACGCGAAGGACTGTTTCGCGAAATGAAGGAACGCCGGGCCTATGAGAAGCCCTCGGAGCGGCGTGTCCGCGAAAAAGCCCAGGCAATTGCCCGACTGCGCAAGGCTGCCCGCAAGAAGATGCAGCGAGAAGGGCTTCGGTCTGCCGCAAGACGCCGCGCGTCCACACGCTGATGGCAGCGGCGCCGCCGCAATATGCCGGCGGCGCTTTATTCTGGCCCTCTATTCTGGAAGGGGACATCATGGAAGAGTTGCGTAGTTTGACGGTTTCCGATGATCGGCTTGACGACTGCCGCGAGGCTATCGGACCGGATCTGCAGGATCTGATCGATGCGAGTGTCGCCTCCGGTTTTACGATCGAGGAAACATTGATCGCGATCAGCGAACTGGTGGCAGAAGATTTCGCCTCCGCGGTGAAGCTCCCGAGCGTTCACTGAGGGGAATCAGAGAATCGTTGCGAGTGCATCAGATCAGCCAGATCCGAGAGAGACGTTGGAGATCGATCACTCAAGCCGATCACTCAGGCGCGCGACACGCGGTCGCGAGACGATGCATCATGACTGGCGCCCACTTTTTCTTCTCCATCGAGAGCGTTTTGCATTTCCTCGAGAACTCGAATGAGCTGCGAGGTCGCCGGCGCCTTATCGCCTGAGGAGACTGTTTCGGAAGCAATATTGGCGGGAGTTTTCTGACCCGTTCGCGACAGCACCGGGAGCAGGCTGACGATGAGTGAGGCGAAGAACTTCTTTCGGCGTTCGGCAACTTCCGCCAACAGGAAGCAAAGGATGAAGCAGACGACGAGCAGGGCGGCCGCCATTGGAACGTGCTGCTCCACCGGATGCAGGAAGGCCGCAAACATGAGGATGAGTGGCTGGTGGACAAGATAGAGCGTAAAGCTGCCGCCAGCCAGCCATCTGATCGCCGGGCCTGTCTTCTCGAACAGTACCGGAGCCTGGTAAAGCAGCGATGCCGTGCCGATGAGGTGCAGGACCACGGCAACGCCGATCAGATTGAAGTATACGAAATTGATTGCTTCCCGAGACAGTGACCAGGTCTCGTACATGTTGGTCGCGGAGCGATCGGCGAAAAATTTCAGGCTGAAGAACAGCAAAAGCGATGCGACGATCATCGCAATCGAGATGGGGCGCCGGAATGGCGGGCGTTCGATGACGCACTTCATCGTCAACCAGCCCATGAGCCACAGCGGCATATACATCAGGATTTTCGGGCCGGCGACAGCTGCCCAGAGGCACAGCAATGGTATTTTCGCGCGCCGCGGCGAAAAGGCGAACAGGCCGAAGAACAGGTAATACTGAACTTCGAAGCCAAGCGACCAGTATGGTTCGCCGCTGCCAAAAACGGCGTGCGCAAACCACAATTGATTGGTGAAGGTCACATAGGCGAGCGCGGCTTCGACTGATACCGGAGTGAAAAATCCGGTATTGATGAAGTCATAGTAAAAGGCGTTCGCGTGCATTCCGATGCTGTCGGCCACGAAGATCACCGCAATCGCCAGCAGAGCAACAGGCATTATTCGAGCGAGACGGGCGACGAGGTATACGCGCCACTCTTTTTCGCTCACCCGCCCGACATAGCTGATGACAAATCCTGAGAGAACAAAGAAAACCGCGACGGCTTCCCGTCCCCAACCAAGAGGTCCGATCTTGATGGTAGGGAGCAGGAAAACATGCGCATGGGAGAGAAATACGACAACGGCTGCGCCTAGCCGCAGCAGATCAAGATAGATGGAAAGATTGCCATCAATCTTCCTGCCTTCGATCGCGCCCATGACTGATTTCCCGTCGGATGACAAAGGGCATGTTCAGCTGGGAGCCGCTTTGTTCAGGAACTGATTTTTGCGCGGATGCGCGAGGGCGCATTCGATCAAGCAAATCTTTTAAAAATGTTTACTGAATAAGCTTAAATATTGAGGAAGCGGTTGATATCAGCAGGAATATCGCGTAAAGAGAGTGTTTATCTGTTGTCTACAACCGCTCTGCCCAGGCTGCCGTATATTCGGACAGTCGCCGCATATGGTCGCGAGCAGAATATCCGGAGATCTTCTTTCGCGGCTTGAGATCGTGGTCGCCATCTTCCAGCCAGAGCAGGTCGATCTGATCTGAGAGCGTATAGGATGCGACCTCTTCCCTTGATCCGAAGGGATCACGCGTTCCCTGGCAAATCAGTGTGGGCGTACGCAGGTTTTCCAGATGTGCGGTGCGGAGCTGGTCCGGCTTTCCCGGCGGGTGAAACGGATATCCGAGGCAAAGCAGGCCCCGGACCTTTTTCGCCGCAAAACTCTCGTCGGCGATCATGCTTGCAACACGGCCTCCCATCGACTTGCCACCGATGATGAGTCTGCCAGCATTTAGTTCGCCGATCGCCGTGCGATATTCATCCAGGAGATGGTCGGCGCGAGGCGGCGGCTTGACCGCTCCGGTCAGGCGACGCTGCGCCATGTAGGCGAACTCGAATCGCGCTACCCGGAAGCCGCCGTCTGCGAGCGCTTTCGATAGATCCGTCATCGACGCGGAATCCATCGCTCCGCCCGCGCCATGCGCGAGGAGGATCGTGAAGGTGGCCTTCTCCGGTCCTGTGATCAAAAAGCTGGTCATTCCTTTTCCGTATGCTCTTATTGTGAGTCCATCATACTGGCTTGGTCATTCTGCGAGCGAACATGCGACTTTAGCAAGAGTGTGGTGTTTCATTCGAACGACAGCTTTCCGATTTCCTGTCGCGTTTGAAATCAAAGAGAGCCCTGGTTTTCAAGGCAAAAGCCCGAACTGGAATTGGCTGGAAGTGCGAAATTTGTGGATGGGTCGCCGCCGCTTCAGAGAGCCATTTTTTGGTCCCGTTAGCCCTGCGTTAACGATTTGTTAACCATGAAGCAGCTAAAGCTTTTAAATCGAAATTAACCAAGTTTACTAACGTGTTAACCGAAGCGCGCTCCATTCGTATCAAAGGCAGATCGTTTCTTGCGGTCGTGCTGACGCCCGATCTGCCATTCGAGGACTGGCTCGTACGCCTCGACGATCTCGCCGCGCGTTCCGCTGGGTTTTTCCTTGGCAGGCCGGTGGTTCTGGATGTGAGCGAGCTCTCACTGGATCGTGCCGCGCTCAAGGCAATGGTTGCGGCTCTCGGTGAGCGTGGCGTCAGGGTGATGGGCATTGAAGGCGCACGGCCGTCGCAGCTCGACGCCAGCATGCCGCCGGGCATGGTTGGTGGGCGCCCGGCTGCTGACGTGGAGATGCCCGCAGCTGATGCCCAGACCGAGACTCAGAAGCCAGGTAAGGCGCAGCCGGCCGAGGTGCGGGAAGTTGTTGCGCCGGTTGTGCGCGCTGCTCCGTCGTCGCTGGTATTGCACGAACCGGTACGCTCCGGCCAGTCGATCGTCTTCCCCGAAGGGGATGTAACGGTCATTGGATCCATCGCTTCGGGGGCTGAAGTTATCGCTGGTGGCTCGATCCACGTTTATGGCGCGCTTCGCGGACGCGCACTTGCCGGATCGATCGGCAATTCGGCGGCGCGAATCTTTTGCCGCAAGCTTGAGGCCGAGCTTCTGGCAATCGACGGAATCTACAAGACGGCGGACGATCTGCCGGCGGAGCTGCGCGGTCAGGCTGCACAGCTATGGCTCGAGAACGACGCGATCATGGCATCGCGACTGACTTAACTGGGTGAATGGTTGAAACAGGAGAGGGATATGGGAAAAGTCATTGTTGTAACCTCGGGTAAAGGTGGCGTTGGCAAGACAACCTCGACTGCAGCGTTGGGGGCGGCGCTGGCACAAAGGAACGAGAAGGTTGTTGTTGTTGACTTCGACGTCGGTCTTCGCAACCTCGATCTCGTCATGGGTGCCGAACGTCGGGTCGTCTATGACATGATCAATGTCATCCAGGGCGATGCGAAGCTCACCCAGGCGCTGATCCGCGACAAGCGGCTGGAGACACTATTCCTGCTGCCGGCATCCCAGACCCGCGACAAGGACTGCCTCACCGAAGAAGGTGTCGAGCGCGTCATCGGCGAGCTGAAGAAACATTTCGACTGGGTCATCTGCGATAGCCCAGCCGGTATCGAACGCGGCGCAACGCTGGCGATGCGGCATGCCGATATTGCTGTCGTCGTCACCAATCCGGAAGTTTCCTCGGTGCGTGATTCCGATCGCATCATCGGTCTTCTGGATGCCAAGACGGAAAAGGCTGAGCGCGGCGAGCGTATCGAAAAGCATCTGCTTCTGACCCGCTACGATGTCACCCGCGCCGAACGCGGCGACATGCTGAAGGTGGATGACGTGCTCGAGATCCTGTCGATCCCGCTGCTCGGCATCATCCCGGAAAGCATGGATGTGCTGCGCGCTTCCAACCTCGGCGCTCCGGTCACGCTTGCAGACCAGAACAGCGCCCCGGCAAAGGCCTATTTCGAAGCTGTCCGTCGCCTCAACGGTGAAGTTCTCCCGGTGACGGTACCAGGCGAGAAGCGGGGTCTGTTCGGTAAGATCTTCGGACGGAGGGCAGCATGAGCGTATTCGATTTCTTTCAGAAGAGGAAAACCGCGCCGGTTGCGCGCGAACGCCTGCAACTGCTTCTGGCACACGAGCGCATGTCTCCCGGTTCGGATCTCGTATCTCTTCTCAGGGAGGAGATCCTTGCCGTTATCGCCAAACACGTCGAGATCGAGGGCGATCGCCTGCAGATAAGGATTGATCGTGGCGAGAACGTCTCGATCCTCGAAATCGACGTCGAGATCCCCGCCAAAGCCGCCCGGGCGGCTTGAGGTTCGAACAGATTTATCCGGGAGGCCGAAATGTCTCCCGGATAAGTTCTCGTGATCACCGTGGTGATGGCACGGGGCAGATTTCCGTTGCTACAGGATCACCGGCGATAGACCGCAGTCCGCGCGAAACGCCTTGAAACCACTGAGCGCACGCAGCGAGCGGCCGTCATCGATGGCGGCGAGGTCGAGAATGACAGCGTTGGCGATCGTCATGGGAACGACGAGCGATTGGGACTCGCCGGCTTCCCCGCGGGAAACCGAGATCTGACGCTCGGGTGCGGGGTCGATGCGGGCGCTGAGCAGATCGGTCAGCGCCAAGACCTTGGCGCCTCTTTCCGCGGCAATCTTTCTGATCTGATGGATGAGCGGCGAGGCCTTGCGGAAAGCGAGCAGCCAGACGACGTCGCCAGGTCCCAATGTCGCGAGCGCTTCGGCGATCAGATGCATCTGGCTGGCGAGATCGACTGCCGGATAACCCGAGCGATTGAGCCTCAGCGCGATGAGCGAGGCGAGGGCGGCAGAATGGCCACGCCCGAAGACGAAGACCCGGCGGCTATCGCGCAGCACTTCCGAAAAACCTCTGACATCGGCGTCGGAGACGGCGTTGCGCACCTGCTGGAGGGCTGCAATCTCGCTATCGAGAACGGAGGAAAGCACGCCGCCGTCTTCCGCCCGGACGAGACGGGCGGCCATGCGGGCGGCCGGACTTTCGAAATCGCCGCCTCCTTCGATGAGGTTCGCCTGCAGGAAGGTGCGGAATTCAGGATAACCTTTGAAGCCGAGGCGGCGTGCCAGCCGCACGGCTGAAGCCGGGTGCACTCCGGCGCGGAAGGAGACGGCCTTGCCGTTTTCCATCGCCGCGCGGATCGGATCCTGCATCATCACGTCGAGAAGGCGCGTGTCGGCTTCGGTAAGCTTTGTCGAGTTGCGGCTGATAAGATCACCGAGAAGCTGCGGAATTTCGCTCTGTCTTTCCATTGCGTCACTTCTTGCGGTGCCGCTTCCGGGGCCGAAGTGGCCGGCGGCGTCTAAATTCGACGATCTCCGGCTGAAAGATCGACGCGGCTCCCGCTCTGGTTATCGAAAAACACTGCCTGGTCAAGATCGCACATGACCCAGAAGTTGTCGGCATGGCGCGGCACGTCCTTACGCAGGCTGGTAAGCGTGATGCGTCCGGCCGGGCTGTCGCAGTGCAGGATGATATCAGAACCTGTCATCTCCGACAGCATGAGCCGGACGGGCAGGGCGGGTTCCGAAGGTTCTTCGGTGCGGATCGCCATGGATTCGGGTCTTAATCCGGCGGTCAGGCCCTGCCGGCCCAGCCAGCCGGGAAGATGTTCGACAGGCAGGAAATTCATCGCGGGAACACCGAGGAAGCCCGCGATAAAGCGGTTCTGCGGCTGGTCATAGATTGCTTCAGGAGTGTCGAACTGCAGGAGATCGCCGTCCTTCATCACCGCAATCCTTTCGGCCAATGAGAGTGCTTCGGTCTGGTCATGCGTCACATAGACGATGGTGGCGCCGAGTTGGCGGTGCAACTCCTTGATTTCGGTGCGCATGGCGACGCGCAGTGCGTTGTCGAGATTCGACAGCGGCTCGTCCATCAGGAAGATCGAACTGTTGCGCGCCATGGCCCGGCCCATCGCCACACGCTGACGCTGGCCGCCTGAGAGCGCACCCGGCTTGCGATTGAGATAGGGCTCGAGCTGCAGTGTCTTGGCTACACTTTCAGCCCGCGCATTGCGCTCGGCCTTGGGCATGCCGCGCAGTTCGAGGCCGAAGGCAATGTTTTCGCGCACGGTCATGTGCGGATAAAGCGCATAGTTCTGGAAGATCATGGCAATGTCGCGATCCTGCGGCGCAAGATCGTTGGCCCGCCGGCCGCCGATTTCGATATCGCCCTCTTCGCAGCGTTCCAGCCCGGCAATCAGGCGCAGCAGGGTGGACTTGCCGCAACCCGACGGGCCGACGATGACCACGAACTCGCCCGACTTGATATCCATGGACACGCCGTGCAGGATTTCCGGCCCGCCGGGATAGGACTTTCTGATGTCGCGAAGGGTGATGCCGCTCATTGTGCGGTCTCCGCTTCGAAGCGATTACGGATGGCGATGGCAAGGCTCGGCCGGTCCGTCGTGAAGACCTTGACGCCGAGCGCCAACACCTTCTCGATCTGCCGTGCCGAATGGGCGGCCCAGCACCCGAAATCGAGACCGGCTGCCGTGATTTCGGACATCAGAGCGGAATCAGCGGTATCCACTTGGACGCCGATTTCGGGGATGTCATGCACCTTCGCGATTTCAATCACAGCCCTGGTCCCAAGCTGACGCAGCACTGGCGGGCTGACGAGCCAGAGCTTCGGCTGGCTGGTGGCTGCCGACAGCGCATCCTGCGATTCCACTAGAAAGGAAGAGAAGATCGTCCTTTCGAGCATGCCGTGGCGCGCGAGCGTTTCGACGACGCGGGGCACGAAGTTGTCGTAGGGGCGGCCATCGACGCCAGGCTTGATCTCGCAGCGAAAATTCACCTTGCTGTCGGAATAGATCGCACAGAGTTCTTCCAGCGAGATCGGATGTCCGCCGGCGCCGTAATTGATGACGGCGGCGCGAACCTCCGCCTCGCTCATCGCCGCGATCACGCCGCTGCGGTCCGTCGTTCCGTCAAGGGTAGCGTCGTGATGAACCATGATTGCGCTGTCTGCTGTCGGATGGACGTCGAATTCAACCTCTTCCAGCGCCAATCTTGCCGTCGCGGCAAAACCGTGCGGCGTGCTGTCGCCGAATTCCAGAGTGCCGCCGCGATGCGAAGCGATGCGTGTCATTCTATGCTTGTCCTTGTTCATGATTATTTGACCGCGCCGAGCGTAATGCCGCGCACGAGATGTCGCTCGACCAGCAGGAAGCCGAGCAGCACGGGCAGCATGCTGAGGGTGCAGGCCGCCATGACGAGTGGCCAATCGACCAGACCTTCGCCGGGATTGATGCGATAAAGGCGAGCAAGACCGATCTGCAGCGTGTAGAGGTCTTCCTTGCCGACGGCGACGAGCGGCCAGATGTAGTTATTCCATTCGGTGATGAAGATGTAGAGGCCCATCGAGAAGATGGCCGGCCGTGCGATCGGCACGATCACCCGCCAGAGCACCTGTAGCGGTGTCGCGCCATCCATATAGGCGGCTTCGTCCAGCGCTTTGGGGATGCCCTTGATATATTGGCGCAGGAAGAAGGCGGCAAAGCCGTTCGAGATCGCCGGCAGGATGAGGCCGGCATAGGTATCGAGCAGCCCTGCCTTCGCGAGCGTCAGATAGTTGGGGATCAGGCTTATATGGCTCGGAATCATCAACGTGGCGACGGTGGCGCCGAAGAGCAGGTTGCCGCCGCGAAACCTGTATCGCGCGAAGGCGAAGGCAGCCATGGTCGCGACCGTGATGCCCAGCAGCGTCACTAGGCCGGAGACGATGACGCTGTTCAGAAGATAGCGAGCGAAATTGTATTCGGCGACGGCACGAACGTAGTTGTCGAGCGTGAACTCGTATTGGCCCGTGTAATAGGATTGCGCCGTCTCGAAGGACATCCAGATCGAGTAGAGCACGGGCGACAGGAAGATCAGCCCGGCAAGCAGGGCGAGGCCGGTCACGACAGGGTTCTCAAGCTTCATAGTGGACCCTCCGGCCGATGACGAGGGATTTGATCAGCGCCAGCACGATCAGGAAGATGAAAAGCAGGACGGCGAGCGCCGACCCCCTGCCGATGTCGAAGAGGGTAAACCCCACGCGATAGAGCAGGTTGACGAGCATGTCGGTAGCACCTGCAGGGCCGCCATGGGTCATGATGTTGACGATGGTGAAGACCTGGAAGGCCTCGATCACGGAAATCACCAGCAGGAAATAGGTGGTCGGCATGACGAGCGGCACGGTGATCCGGCGGAACACATGGAAGCGCCGACCCCCATCGACGGCAGCGGCATCATAGAGCTCCTGCGGCACGGCCTGCAGGCCCGCGATATAGATGACGATATCGTAGCCGAGCTGTTTCCACGTATTGACGAAGATCAGCACCCACAGAGCAAGCTGCGGATCCTGCAGCCATTGCACCTTGCCGAGACCGAGCGAGGTCAGCGCGGCGTTCACCATGCCATAATCGGTGGCGAAGACCCAGGAGAAGACAACCGCAATCGAGACGGTTGAGGTGACAGAGGGGAGGAAGAACGCGCCGCGCAGGAGCCTCGAGGGCAATGTCTCCCGGACGAGATAGCTTGCGACCGCCAGCGCCAGCGCCAGTCTGATCGGCACTGAAATCAGCGCGAAGATGGCGGTGACCTGCAGCGAATTCCAGAAGTCGCGGGAATTCAGCAGCAGGCGGTAGTTCTCAAAGCCGACGAAAGGCATCGTCGGCGACAGGAAGTCCCAGTGCCGGAAGCTGAGGTTCACGCTGGTAATGACGGGAATATAGGTGAAGACCGTGATGAAGAGGATCAGCGGTGTAACGAGGAGATAGGGTGTGAGTTTGCGCAGCATCGGACCGGAACAGTTGAGGCGACGGGCCGTTCAAGGCCCGCCGTCTTGGATCGAAGGAGAGGCTCAGTTGCTGGAGCGCTTGGCTTCGTCGCGCGTCTGCGCGGCGAAGTCCTTCATCGTCTCTGTGACATCGCGCTGGCCGAGTGCCATGGCTTCCCACATTTTGTATTCAGTCGAGCGCATCCACGTGACGACAGGCGGACGGGCGCGGCCATGGGCGAATTCGAGCTGCTTGATGGCAACATCGATGCCCTGCTTCTTGGCAAGTGCTTCAGCGGCGACCGGCTGGGAGGCGCTCTTCTTATTGATCGGCAGATAGCCGGTCGCGGCAAACCAGATAGCGTTGGCTTCCGGCGAAGCGGCATAGCTGATGAACTTGTAGGCAGCGTCCTGAACGTCCTTCGGCGAGGTCGACAGGATACCGATACCGGCACCGCCAATCGGAACGGAGCATACCTTGTTGCAGGGCATCGGGCGGACTTCGAGCTTGTCGCCGAGCGCCTTTTTGGCGCCGCCATAATCACCCGTCGAGTTGAGCGAGATGCCGACCTTGCCGGCGAAGAAAGCGTCGCGGCCGACATCTTCATCGGTGACGCCGTCCGGGGAGGCGACCTTCTGGTCATGCACGAGCGAGGCCATCCACTGATAGGCTTCGATCGTATTCGGCGAGTCGAGCAGGATATCGTTGGTCTTGGAATTGATCAGTTCGCTGTCGTTGGACATCACGAGACCCCAGCGGGCGAACTGGCCGGGGGCCGCAATGCCGGTGATGCCTTCCGAGCTGAGCTTTTCGGTGATTGTCTTCGAAACGGCAAGAATATCTGCGAAAGTCTTCAGCGGCGGCTCCGTCGTGAAGCCGGCGCGCGCCAGGATGTCCTTGTTGTAATAGAGGACCGGCGTGGAGGAGTTGAACGGCACGATGTAGTTCTTGCTGTTATAGACGCCGACCTCACGCGCATAGTCGTAAAGGTCGTCCTTTAGCGGGTCGGCATTGAAATAGGGCGTAAGGTCTGTCAGGGCGCCGCGGTCGGCAAAGAGGCCGTAGCGGGTGACTTCCATGATGACGGCATCAGGCGCACGTTTGGCGGGAATGGCGGCCTGCAGCTTGGCGACGATATCATTGTAATCGCCCACAAACTCGCCCTCGATATGAATACCGGGATTGGCGGCTTCGAAATTGGCGATGATTTTGTTGAGCGCATCGCCTGAGGATTTGCTGAAGCTGTGCCAGAACTTCACGGTCGTATCCGCATGGGCCGAACCGACCATGGACATCAGAGCGACAAGGGTGACGGCAGCTGTGCTCTGCAATTTGTTTGACATAATTTTCTCCTCTGCAAAAAAAATTGCATTCCGTTTTGGTGAGGGATAGTTCGCAAACGAAACAGTTTGTTGAAGGCTGTGCGAAGTTTTCGTGACAGAGGAGGGCGGGGATCCCTGAATTCGATGCCTGGTGAAGAGAGCTTCAGTTCGGCGGTGAGCGAATGCGCCGGTGAAGGTTGGTCGGGCTTCTGTCGGCGGTCGAACGCTGCGGTGCTTTATGCTTTGCAGGTAGCTGACAGCGTGATATTCCCGATGACGCCCGCCTTTATCTCAAATGTTAAATAGAGATCATATGTCCCAGCAAGAAGACGCGGCGAACACGTCGCAAATGGATTCAGCTCCCCAGCCCATGGCAAGGCCTCAGCGTAAATGGCTGGGTGATATCGAACGCCTCAAAGGATTGGCTATCATCCTGGTCGTTTGGGGACATACCTATGATACAGCTTTCCCTGCGTGGGCTATTGATCTGCGTAAGGCGATCTACGCTTTCCACATGCCGCTATTCATGTTCCTGAGTGGTTATGTCTTCGTCTATGTCGGCGCTCACAAACTGAAGGGGTCGCTGTCGGCGTATACGTCAAAGCGCGCAAAGCGACTTCTTATTCCGTTCTTCATAATGGCGGCCATCGTCATTCTCGGAAAATTCTTCGCAGGTCAGTTCGTATCGGTCGACAAACCCGTCAATGACCTGCTGCTCTCTGTTCAGCACGTCTTCATCCATACCGAGCAGAGCCCGTCCATGTTCGTATGGTACCTGATCGTGCTTTTTTACTTTTCGATCGGCACGACGTTCCTGTTCTCGCGCATGAATGTAAGACTGAACATATTGTTTGCGGCGTCGATCATCATGTTCGGCCTGCACGTCATGATGTTCTACAGTGACTCGATACTGGACTACGTCTACATAAACCGCATTTTCATGTTCTATGCGTTCTTCATGGCAGGCTGCGTTGCCTGCCTGCACAAGGACGTTTGGGAACGGTTCGTCGAGCGGTATTTCATTCCCGCGACTGCGGTCTTCCTCGTACTTCTTTATCTCTCCTTCGATTCCGAATGGCGCTATTTCCTCGTTGGCATGGCATCGCTCGTCGTTTTCCACGGCCTGATCCGCTCTCGGCTTTGCAACCAGAACCGCGTCCTGGAATTCATTGGCCAGAACGCGTTCGCCATCTACCTGTTGAACACCATGTTTGTCGGAGCGATGAAGGCCGTCTTCGGGCGGTTCTTCTCGGTCAGCGATCAGGCGCTGCTGCTTCTCCTCCTTGCGACAACGGCCGGCGTCGTCGGGCCAATCATCGTCAAGTATGCAATCGGCCGCATCGGATCGCTGCGTCCAATCGCTGCTGCCATGGAATGAGGAGAGGGCGCGGTTCAAACGGGCCGCGTATCCGCAATTGAAACAGCGGAACCCGGGTTTAGTCCCGGGTAATTTCCAGGTAAGTGCTTGGTAGGTGTTGTCCCTTGAAAACGGCTTTCCAAACAAGGAAAGCCGTTTCGATTTCTTCCCGATTCAGCTGGCGGTGCGCGTTCTTGCCTCAGGGACATCCGTCTCATCGGCGGTCGGTACCGTCTTATAGACCTTCTGGCGTTCGTCTTCGACGCTTTTGCTGCCAGCTTTCTTGGACCAGCGCTTTGTCGCCGTCGTCGTCAGGTTATAAAACGCGTAGGCTACGACGACTGTCAGGATCAGGCTCGTCGAGAATCGAAGCCAGTAGCTTCCAGCAAAAACCAGCCCAACGACAAACCATACGTGCAGATGCCATAGATACATTTCATAGCTGATGCGTCCGCCCATTTGGATGGGCCGCCATTCTGCCAGGCGAACGAGTTTTTCCGTTGCCGTTCCGAAAACAAAGGCGTTGATCAGCAGAAACATGCCGAAGCCGTGGACGGTGTAGCGGAAGGTGTCCTGGAAAAACTCATTGCGGAAGGCAATGCCGCCAAGCAGAAGAATGATGGCGAACAGGAAGGTCTTCCAGCCACGAAGTTTGACCAAATGGCTTCTGATCGCTTCATTGGCGAGGCCGAATGTCAGCAGGCAGCCCCAGGCGATCGAATCCAGGCGCGTCAGCGTGAAATAGTAATTGAAGCTTTCCGGGTCTGGAACGGTATAGGCGGCCAGGATACGCAGCGCCAGGCTGAAAATCAGGACGCCGATGAGCAGTACAACGCGAGAAGACCACGTCCGCAGGGCAAGAAGCAGGAATGGGAAGAACATATAGAAATGCTCTTCGACAGCCAGCGACCACAAGGGACCGTAACTGTGAATTCCTTCGGGCATCGGTGTGAAGACATTCATCACCACCGGTACGTTGCCTAGATAGAAGATCGCCAGCAGAATCTGGCTGACAAGTACGTTCTCGCGATCGAAAATCAGATAGATCGGCACGGTTATGGCGATCATCAGGAAAAGCGGTGGCATCAGCCGCAGGAATCGCCGGGCGAAAAAGCGCGGCAGGGATATTTTCCCATAATTCCGCTCTTCCGACAGCAGGAGCCTCGAAATCAGAAAGCCACTGATCGCAAAGAAAATCGTGACGCCGAAACCACCGGGGATCGCGGCCGAGAGCCGGAAATGCGCAACGACGACGATCAGGACTGCGGCAAACCGCAAGCCGTCAAGACCTCTTATATAACCATAGGCGGGATTGTCGGCCGGCGGCGGGGAGGCAGGTGCTAGCAGCGTCATTGAAAGCCTTTCGTTCGCTCGATTTTCATCGATGCTTCAAGCAAGATTTTTACCGCTGTCACCCATGCGCGCCAGCCTATGCTTCCGCGTGTCATAGTTGGTAGCGGTTATGTCTATCGGTACCTGAGAAGAGCCGAGAACGAGTTTGTTCTTGCTTTCTTAGGACCCCGGAGTCATCGCGTCCAGATGCATTTTCTCTCTGGCTTCAATTCAGACAGGACAGATCGGCGACGAATTCCGATATGATACCGCATTGCAACAAAATTCGGAACGGGTTCTGGAGAGATCACAATATTTCGCCAAATTGTCACAGTCGCGCCGTTTGCGCTTCCTTCCTTTGTGCTACGGTGCCGATCGAAAATGGTTCGTGGCTGTGGCGCCGGGAAGGGGCTTATGGCTTGGCACAACTGCATTCCGTTGATAGTCTTAGGCCTGATTTAATTGTAGAAGCTGGAGAGCGCTCCATCGCCAACCCTTCCAAAAGGCTCCAGAATTCCGTCAAAGCTGCCCGATGAAGTGCCAGGACGTTTGTCGCGGTCGACATAGGTTGCCGGACGCCGCGTTCATCTCTTCGGTCTGATATAAATACCCGCCAAGGAACCAGTATGCACGAAATCTATCAGAAGGTATTCGGTGTCGGCAAAGCCATCAAAGGTCTCGACGGCCTTCGGGCGATTTGTGTTCTCTTCGTTCTGACCGATCATGCGGGCCTGACAAAAAGGTCGGAGTCGGGCACGCTTGCCGTCTGGGTATTCTTCGCCTTGAGCGGCTTTCTCATCGTGCCAATCCTGTTTCGCGCGCGGCAGCGCATCGAAGCGGGCAGCTCCGATGCTGCAACCGAGATCGTGCTTTTCATGCGCAATCGAGCCTTGCGGATATTCCCGGTCTATTATCTGACACTCGCACTGATCTTCCTGTCGACCGTTACCCTCGTCGCGGGCGACAATGTCGACAAATTTTACGGCAGCGTCAGCTGGCTCGTGACCTACACGACGAATATCTATATCGGCTTCGTCAGACATGATTGGCTGGGGCCATTGTCTCACCTGTGGACGCTTGCGGTGGAGCAGCAATTCTACGTGCTGTTCCCGCTGCTGTTCATCTGGCTGCCATCCCGATTCTGGCGGTCCAGTCTCCTGATATTCCTGCTTCTGCTGCTTGCGGTTCCGAGCCTGTGGGTGTTCGACGATGAGCTCATGTTCCGCGTCAACTCACTGTCGGGCTTTTATGCTATTGCGGTTGGCGGAGTTTTTGGCCTCGTCGCCAGACAGCTTGGCACGATCAACTTACGCTTTTCCGGTTTGGCGATCCTAGCGCTCGGCGTACTTCTGGTTCTGCAGCACCTCTATTTCATTTTTGGCGGACATCCAAACGCAGCCCTGATCATTGCTCCGCTTCTGTCCGGATTGATGATCATGCTGGTGACGGTCTGCCAGAATTCTGCCGCGACCCGATTTCTTGATCTTCCGCTGATCCGCGGCGTAGGCGTTGTCAGCTACGGCTTCTACCTGTTTCACGGCCTGCTGCTTGGTCCGTCAGGACGGCTTGTCGCTATAGCAACGGGGATGCGGGACGGGACGGCCTTCCAGATCATGCAGATTGTTACGGCTTTCATTCTGACAATGATCGTAGCAATCGCTTCCTTCGTCTTCTTCGAAGAGAAGATCATGCAGATGAAGAAAAGGCGTGTGGCGCCGACGACCGTTGCCGCCGGTTCCAATGGCTGATGAGACTTGCTGCCGGTTTGATCGCTCTGTTTCTTCTGCAGGGGACTGATGTGGCCGCGGCAGGACTGAAGATCGTAACGTTCGGTACATCGCTGACGGCAAGGGGCGGATGGCAGGCAGATCTCGAGAGCGCCCTCGAGCAGTGCCTTCACCGCCCCGTCGATATCGCCATTGTGGCAAAGAGTGGCTCAACCACCGAATGGGCTTTGTCATCTGTGGACCGGGTGATCGCCGAGAGCCCTGACATAGTGCTCGTCGAGTTTTACGCCAATGACGCTGCCTTGAACCGCTGGATGAGCGTCAGTGCCAGCCAGCGGAACTTTTCAATCATCCTCGAGAGGCTGCGGACGGGACTGCCCCATGCCCGTATCTTCATGATGGTGATGAATCCTATGTCGGGACTGCGGGGTGCGATCAGACCCTTTCTCGAGAGCTACATTTCGGCTCACCGCAGTGTTGCGGCAGAATGGAACGTTGCGGTCATCGATCATAGCGCCGGCTGGGCAAAGCTATCGAGCGGCGAGCTCTCTACAGGAATCCCGGATGGCGTCCATCCCACGCCTGCCGCTGCGGCTGAAGTCATGGTGTCGACAATCGTCGAGGCGATCGGCGGGACATGCTCCGACTGAGCTCAACTCAGGCAAAGCCTGCCATACCGGGAAAAGTATTCCTAAGATATTGGAATGGACTGACGTAATTCCATCGCTCGCCAATCGATTGCCGGTTGGCAGGCAATATCGGTCAGCGATTGTTATTTGATCTCGGCTGGACGATGGCTGGGCTTGGCGTTTCTTTGTATCTGATCTTGGCCGGCACACCGACCGCAATAGCTCCTGCCGGCACATCCTTGACGACGACGGCGTTCGCTCCGATCACGGCGCGTTCGCCGATGATAACGGCGCCGAGGATTTTCGCACCCGCGCCCACGTCTACTCCATTATGCAGGATCGGCACCTCGTTCGGCTTGTCGGCTGATTTGTTGCCGATCGTCACACCTTGACGCAGACGAACATCATTGCCGATCCGCACCTCGGAATGGACGATAATCGATCCGAAATGCTCAATGACACATCGCTCGCCGATCTTCGCGTTGGCTCCGATGTATATTCCGAAAAAGATCTCGGAAAATTTGATAAGAAAGACATGAATGACCTTCAGCGGCAGACGGATAGGCGCGAACTTGATCGAACGTACAGCGCTTCCGTATCTGTGAAAGGCAAGCGCCCAGAAGCCTTGTGAGATCAGGGCTCTCTTATGACTTCGAAAGTCTCCAGCTATTTCTCTAAACATGACGACTCGCTTCCTTGGAAAACTACGCCTTTTTCCAGGCTCTTATCATTCGCGCTCTGTTCCACCATCCACGCAGGGCATCCCGGTCGAGCAGCCCGATGCCGACGACATAAGTCGCGACGAACAGCATTCCGAGCATCATCGCCTTCAGTAATATGGGATAATTGGGTGAGATGGCATAAGACCTTGTCAAATGAACCGCGGCCAAGGCTGCGAGGGCCGACAAGAAGAAAGCCCCACACTTGCTGACAATTGTTTTTACAGAAACTTCAGTTTTGTGCGATCCGTAAAGTATACCTCCAACAATAACGGTTATATGGCAGCAAACATATGCGGTTACAAGTGTAAATACGCTGCTATGTTGAAGAACAGTCAGGATCACAGCAACGAGCAGTGCGGCACAGCATTGCATCCGGAAAACGACACGCGGCAAGCCCCATGCGTTCAGCATGACTTCATTGCAGTAGCCGATGGATTGGGCCGCTCCGAGAATTGCCGCCAGGAACATGATGTAATCGGAATCTATGCCGTTGCTTCCGAAGCAGATGCGGGCGATTTCCGGCGAAAGCGCGGCAATCGAGATGAAGGCCGGCGCGGAAATCATCGAGAGTGAGCGCAGGCTCGTATAGAATGCCTCCCTGAGGAGCGGAGGGCGGTCAACCAGACGGGAAAAGTGCGGAAGATTGACGTCAACCATCACGGCGGTCAGCATTTGTGCGACCACCGCAGGAACGCGCGATCCCATGATATAGAGTGCGAGTGCGGCCGGCCCGAAAAAAATCGGAATAACGATCTCGATCATTCGAAGTGACGCGTAGTTGAGCACGCGAGACCCGAAGATGCCTAAAGCGTAATGGAGAACGTGCTTCATTCCGGCAATCTGCGGGGCTGCAGGCCGCAACACAGGCGGATACCAGAGAAAGGCGACGTTGATGACAGTGGTCGCCAGCAATTGACCGACCATGCTGTAGACGCCGAAGCCCAGGAAAGCCATGGCCAGTCCGGTCAGCGCTCCGAATACGGTTGATGCCAAGGAACGGAACGCAAGGCGCTTGAACTGAAACTCCTTGCGGAGCAGGGCCTGCGGAACATACCCAAAGCTGTTGAGGACGAGCGAGAGACCGACGAGTTGCAGAACAGGCTCTATGCCCGTGACGCCCAGCAGGCCGCCGATTTCGGAGGAGAAAAGCGTCAGGAGTGCATAGATAAGGACGGCGAGGCCAAAGTTCAGGATCAGAATGCTCGTCGTCATGCCGCGCGTGATGTCCTGCGTACGGACGATTGCATCGCCAAAACCGTTATCGGCAAACAGCTCCGTCAGCGACACCAGCGCATAGGCTGCCGCAAACATCCCGATCTCAGTTTTATCGAGAATACGGGCCAGCACAAAAAAGGTGAGGATAGTGCCAAAGCGCGGTCCCCAGTTGCGAACAGCTGACCAGAGTACGGAACTACGATTCATGCGCGCCTCGTTTTGGCATTGAGCGAAGACGTGAAGGGCTTCCCACCGCGATTATGCATTCCGCACCGCAGCAATATAGCGCGAAAGCGGCAGCTTTCCGCTCATGACCAAGGATGCGCCGACAAGAAGTTTGCGTATGAAGGCGACTATGCCGGGAAGGCTGCGGTTCTTGTGAGCGGCGATGGCATAGAGCGTCCCTGGGAAATATTTCGGCTTGAGGCTTGCGTCGTGATCTCGATGGCCGACGAGCGCGGCATCCGTAAAAAGGGTGCCACGGGCGAGATAGAAAGCGCGTATCGCGTAGTCGGTATCCTCGCCGCCATTGAGACGAGCACCGACTCCCAATGTTTCGTCGAATGCCGCCAAGTTCGGTAGCAGCCGTCCGCGGAAGAAGAATGTGTTCGATGATGCTCTCGATATCACTTTCTGCAATGCAGGTGCTTCCGTTGCCAGAACACTTCGGATTTCGGGTGTTGAGCTATAGCGGCAGAACCAAAAATCAATCTCCGGCTTCTCTGAAAACAGATTGGCAACCAGCGTTAGAAAGTTTTCCGGATACCAGCAATCGTCATCCGGGAAGGCATAGATGCTATCGGCGGTCACGACACCGGCCTTAACTACGTCCTGAAGAAGGAGATTGCGAGCCGCCGAAAGCGAAATCTGATGATTGATACGTCGCGTGCTGATCCACTCCGGAAAGTCGGGATCGGCGGCATCGTCGGGAACATTCTGCAGAAGAAGATAAAGGTGGACATCGATCGAAGGGTCTGCGGCCTTGGCGCTTGCGATCGAATCAATCATCCTCTGGAGATGCTCGGAGCGACCCTGCTTTAGATTACTTGTCGAGAAAAGTGTGATTTTCGGCATGACTACTCTATTGTTCGAGAATATGTCAGTAGAGCTGTTTAACCTTCAGCGTGCGGCACGGCGTGCGGCCCTGATCTTGCGGTGCAACATAGACATTGCGGTCTGGGTTGAAAAGGAGAAAATGGCCGGTAAACGCTAACTTTGCCGCAAACATCCCTTTATGGTTATCTGCCACGAACAGCACGGCCAACCACCGGAATCGGAGAGACATATGCCAATGGCTTCAAAGGCCCGCCGGAAGGCAGAGCCTTTCAATCGCGTTGTATTGTGGCTGATTTTTGCCCTGCTCGTATCCGGGGTTCCGGCAAGCGCCGAAGAGCCGCTTCGATATCTTTTCGAGCTGCCAGCTGGCAAGGTTCAAGATGCCGGTGCTGGCAAGAAAGTTCGTCCTTTCATATGCCCGGTACCAGTCGCGCCGTTGATCGATATGAGTAAGCTGTTCAGCTTTTATAAGCCAAGCTACACGCAGTCGGAGGTCGATCCGGTCGCGATGAAAGCCTTCGCAAAGCGCTTGTGGCCGACAGGTGCCGTGACGAAGAGTATGCTGCAAATGATGCAGGCGGCGCTTGACGTGCCAAGACAACGAAGAAACGCTGCCAATTGCATCGTGCGGCAGACGCGGGTCTGGGCGGATGCCAATGCGCTGCTCGGCGGCGTCGAGGACAATGATCCGCTCGGACATCGTCAGGCGGTTCTCGCGGGGGGGTGGACAACGATTTCCTTTTCGAACGCCTATGCGGTAGCAAAGGAAATCGCGCCGCCGCCAAGCTCTGCCGATGCGCCCATCAAGGCCTGGTTCGCCAAGCTTTCGGATATGCTCGTTGCAGAATTCACGCCGGCGCCGCGCGAGCCAAAATATGTCTGGCTCGACGGCAACAGCAACCATCGATACTGGGCCGCGGCCGCAGTTGGCCTGATGGCAGTTCATCTGCAGGATCGCAAGCGGTTCGACTGGTCGATGGATATTTTGAAATCAGCGCTGGATGAAGCGCCCTATGACGGCGGATTGCCGCGTGAGCTTTCCCGAGGTGGACGTTCGCTGAAATATCAGAATTTCGCCATGGATGCGATCGCGATCCTCGTGCGGCTTGCCGATGTCAACAATGTCACGCTTACTCCTGATCAGGAAAAGAGGTTGCGGGCAATCGCCGGATTTGCCGCGACGATGTATCTCCATCCCGACCAATTGGAGGCAAAGATAGGATATCCTCAGGAGGTCGAGCCCGGTATGGTCACCTGGATCGATGTTCTGCTGCCGCATTTCAGGCGCCGCGATCCGGAGCTTGCCGAAAAGCTGGACGGGATAGCGCGGCCCTTGCGGCCGATGACCAATACCTTCGTCGCTTTGCCTGCGACCCGCCTCTTCGAAAATGGGAGTAGCAAATAAAAGGCTAGTGCCTATGCCTTTCGGACATTCGTGCCGCTCTTCCTCTGATCGGCAGCACGTTCAGCTTCCGGGATGTCAGCGAACAGGAAACGGCCGTAGGGGCCGACTTCGATGTTTTCACGAATGATGGTTGCCGGATTGCCTGCGGCGATGCAGCGCGACGGTATGTTCTTGGTCACGACGCTTCCCGAGCCGATGACGCACTCGTCGCCAATCTCAACACCTGGCAGGATTATGCTTCTGGCGCCGATGAAGCAGTGCTTGCCGATCTTGGTATTGCGATAAAGGCCACGCGTTCTGTCGTGCGTGAGAATGGCCACGTCGAATGCGACATACGACTTTTCGCCAACATAGATGCCCTTGGGATAGGTCTTGTCCAGCCGAACGCTCAGCGAGAAGGTTGCCGTCGGATGAATGTTCATCCCCCAGAACCTCGTATAGTAATGGTACTTAGCCTTTACCAAAAGCGATCTCAGCCAGAGGAATTTGTTCAAGCTGCGTGCCATTAAACACCATCTCCTTGTTGCGTGAACATCTCAGTTCTATCGGTGCCGAACGCGGGGCATATAAAGCATGGACAACAGGCCGGTGGAAGCTGCTTTGTGTGCAGTGCCACAAAAAGCTTTGGATTGTCCGTTGTCGTTTCGCCTGGCGTCTCCGCGAATTTCTGTTAGCGTCGCGATGCCATCAGGGCGAGCAGGGTATCTAGCGTCCGTCCTGACGGGTCTGGCGGCTCAATTATGCCACAAGAGATCCGAATAGGCTTTACTCCCGCCCTTTAACACCAAGGCATGTTCGCATCGCAGGAACCGATATGAATGAGACATAATGTTTTTCGCGTTGTCTGCATCGTCGTTTCCATCCTCCTCCTCGTCGTTTCGCTCCAATATGTTTCCTATATCTGGCCCATGGCGATCGTCGGTGCACTGCAGATGCAGATCGGCGTTGCTTGCCTTGCCATCATCCTTCTGTCCGCTCTCTCCGTCCGGCATTGGTATAGCCTGCTGCTCGGCGCGGCTTGCGTCGTGTTGATTGCCCCCCCGATTCTGATGCTTAGGGAATTTGCTCAGCCGCCTGTACCGGGTGCGGTGCCAGCCTTACGCTTGCTGTCGATCAAGATTGTCGATGAAAAAGTGGACGACGCGGCCTTGCAGCAGACGATTGAAGAGGCCAACGCCGACATTCTTATTGTGACAAGTGCCAGTTCCCTAGCCAACCGGCACGATCTCGCCCGCCAATCCTATCCATTTCGCATTGGCTGCGAGGATCCAGTCAATGCACGCTGCACAGTCATGCTTCTGTCGCGCTGGCCTCTTGCGGATCCTCGTTTCCAGGAGTTGAGCCCTATTGGCAGTGAATTGGCTGCCGCTTCCCTTTCTATTGATGGAACGCGCGTCCGCGTTTTCGCCACTCGTCTTTCCAAGATGTGGTTCGATACGTTCCATAGCTTCGAGCTCTTCACCATTACACGTATGCTTCGGGAGACCCGCGAGCCTGTGCTGCTGGCCGGAGATTTCAGTGCGCCCGTCATCGTGCCGGACATGCGCTGGTTCCTTGGCAACAACAGGTTGCGCAACGCCTATCCGGAGCCGGCCACCTGGCCAGTCGCTTTCGGCCCTCTCGGCATCAGTAACGATCATGTCTTTTTCGGAGCGCCGCTTTCTGTCCTATCACTCAAACGTACCGATGAAAGAGGGCAATCGGGATATATTTCGCTTTTTTCCGATGTCGCAATCACGCCGGAGTGAGATGCCCGCTACGCGGGAAGTTTTCGCCCCGCAATTGCGATACACTCAAAATTATTCAAAAAAAACCGATAGTTGATTAAAACTTTAATTGTTGTTTGGTGCCAATCTTAAACGCGTGGCCCTCAAAATAGCTCCTGCAGCACTGATGCTCCTGGAGATTTTGATGCCCAGCACGATCTATCTTGATGCCACAGCCGGTGAAGCCGAATTGCGGAAAGCGCTTGCGACCGTCGCCAATGGCGGCGGCACGGTTGTGCTGGCAAAGGATGCCGATATCACGGTCAGCAAGGCGATCTATGTCGCAATCGGATCAGGCGATGTCACCATAGATCTCAACGGCGGCACCCTGCATCAGGTCACGGCTACTGAGAGAGTTCTCGGTGTTGGGGGAGCAGAATCCCCCCTACAAAGCGTCACGCTCGGATCCGACGCATCGAACAATGCAACCATCACCTATGCAACCCTGCCGCAGAACATACAGGTCGGCAGTTGGATAAAAGTGACTGCAGATGACAGCCTGCCAGGAGACCATATCGACCCGGGTGATGCCGGTCAGACGACGAAGCTTGGGCAGGCGGCCAAAGTCATCGCCATCAATGGCAACACGGTCGTTCTTGAAGGCTCGCTCGTCGAGCAGAATCTTTACGCGACCAATGTCCGTGCGACCGTCTATGCCGAAGGCCAGTTTACGATCAAGAACGGCACGATCGATGGCGTGAGCGGCGAATACAGCACGACCGGCGGCGATCTGCTTAACCTGCGCAATCTGGTCGATGCGGTCGTCGATAACGTTACGATAAAGGACGGTTCCGGTGGCATCAATATCGTTAACAACGTCAATGCCCACCTGACTGATATCATCGGCGCCAATCTGTATGCTGCCATTCACACCGGTGCATCACTGAACACGCTGATCGACGGCCTCTTTGCCGAGCACGTCGGTCAGGCCATCGCGGTTCAAGGCATCGGAACGATCGCAAATGCCGCAAGCGCATCGGCCTATGGCGCCGAAATCAATTTCCTTGCCAAGAATTCGGTCGTCTACGACGCATCGAACTCGGCATACGACTTTCATTCGGAGAGCCGGAACGGAGTCTATACCGATGATCTCTCGTTCTATTCGCGCATGTTCGGCGATTTCCGAGGGATAGGGAATTCCTTCACGAATAGCGGCAGTGTCGGCGATGCCTACGGTATACAGTTCTATGAATATGGCGATGGCGACGCCCGCAATTCGCTTGTCGACAACCTAATCCTGCGTGAAATACAGAACTACGCCTTCATCATATCGAATTCGCCGGAGGCGAATATCGTCAAAAACAGCGTCTTCGAGAGCCTTCTTCAGGGATACAACATCCCTGAGTCGATGGTCAAATTCCTCAATACGGTGCTGCTCACCGGCGTCGTACCCGGGAATGACACCCTTGTCGGCACGGCTGCTGCCGACAAGCTTCTTGGCGGTGTGGGCGCTGACAATCTCTCGGGCGGCGACGGTAACGACTATATTTGGGGCGGTGACAAAGCCGATTTGCTTACCGGTGGGACCGGACACGACCGCTTCGCCTATCATGCGCTGGGCGAAGGCGGAGATATCATCACGGATTTTCAAATGGGCGCGAATGGCGACGTTATCGATGTCTCGGTTCTTGCCGCGCGTTTGGGATGGGGAAGCGGTGACCTGATCACAGATGGCCATATCCGGGTCATCCAGAGCGGAACATCAACTCTAGTTCAGGCCAATGACGGTCAGGGCTGGTCGACGCTCGCCTTGTTGCAAAATACGATTACCGCGGATTTCGATACGCACAATCTCCAGACATCGCTCTCTGCGACCATGCAATGGGCAGTCGACACGCCTACGTCTCCTTCGACGCCCCCCACGCCTCATACAGGCACGGACAAGGCCGATAGTTTCGCCGCCGGCAAAGGTGCCGACCTCTATTACGGTTCCGCCGGTGATGACAGTTACGTCTTCAACGATACCCACGATCACGTCACCGGCGAATTGGCCGACGGCGGCAAGGATACGATATGGTCCTCCGTCGGCGTCGATCTCCGCGGCGAGTCATTCGTCGAGAATTTGCGGCTTACCGGGGCCGCCGAAATCAGCGGTATCGGCAATGCTCTCGCCAACATGATTAGCGGCAATGCCCAGAGCAATACAATCGCTGGCGCCGGCGGCGTTGATTCTCTTTATGGCGGTGGTGGAGCAGACACGTTCTACTTTGCCGAGATGGGGGCGGCAAACAAGGATACGATCTGGGACTTTAGTGACGACGATAAGGTCATGCTATCGGAGTCGGTATTTGCGGGGCTCGATTCAAACGGCGATCATATTCTTGATGAGGCGGCGTTCACGATCTTGACCAAGGTGGGAGCATTTACGACGAGCAGCGGACCGCAAGTGATCTACAATTCGGCAAGCGGCATAGTCTCCTACGATGCGGACGGATCTGGCGGGAAGGCGGCGCAGGACATCGCTTTTATCGGCGCTAACAAGGCGTTCTTCGGTTACGACGACGTGATATTAACCTACTGACCTCGGATAGGTGGGGCAATCGACCTCTAATCCCGCCACGGATGGTCGCTCATCAGCGAGGTTTCGTCCAATTTAGGGCTGGTTTGACGCAGATAGATCAACAAGCGCTAAGTTCTTTTATCTTTTGGCTTTCCTGCTGTGTTTGTTACGTCTCTCGAAAGGCATGTTGACGTTAATTTTGTTGAGAGATTCTATTTTACCCAAAATTTATTTTATTTTAGGTTCGGGATCGGAGGCGCGACCTTGCTGTCACAGTGTCGCATATCTTTTAAGACGTTTCTGTGATGTTACAGAGAAGATCGCTGGAGGGGCATTACCTTCGGGCGCTGTTCAGAAGGTGTGGAAGATTTGAATAATTTGATAGCTGGCTTTGTGCTGCCGCAGAACAAGACCACCGGTGCTGAGGCTTTCTCGCGCTGCAAGAGCGCGTTCGTGGTGGTCGCACTGGCAAGCGCTCTGGTCAATATTCTATATCTGACCGGTTCTTTTTTCATGCTGCAGGTTTACGATCGCGTCATTCCCAGTCGCAGCATTCCCTCGCTCATCGCTTTGTCGCTGCTGGCGCTTCTCCTCTACGTTTTCCAAGGCGTTTTCGATGTTCTGCGCGGCCGTATGCTCGTCCGTATTTCCGGCGTCTTCGATGAGGTGCTGAGCGGGCGTATTTTCAACTCGGTCATGAGGGGACCGGTCAAAACGAGGGTTGAAGGCGACGGGCTGCAAACCCTTCGCGATTTTGATCAGATTCGCAGCTTTCTTTCGAGCTCTGGCCCGGCGGCGTTTCTGGACCTGCCCTGGATGCCCATCTACATTGCGATCTGTTTTATGTTTCATCCGATCATAGGCGCGATTGCCATCGGAGGTGCATTGGTTTTGGTCGCGCTGACATTCCTCACCCATCGAGCAGCGCAGGTGTCCACAAAACAGGCTACCGAACTCGGCAATCGGCGCAATGCTTATCTGCAGGCCGCCCAGAGAAACGCCGAAGTTGTTCAGGCCATGGGAATGAGGGGCGATCTGGCCGACAGGTGGCTCGAACAGAATGATGCGTACCGGATGATGTCGCGCGCAGGTTCCGACACAGGCAACGTCTATTCCACGATCTCCAAAATTTTCCGGGCGGTCTTGCAGTCCGGAGTGCTTGCAACTGGCGCTGTTCTGGTAATCGAAAACCAGGCGACCGGCGGGATCATTATTGCATCGTCTATTCTTACGTCGCGATCACTGGCCCCTGTCGAACAGGCGATTGCCAACTGGCGGGGGTTTGTTTCAGCCCAGCAAGCATGGAAACGTCTCAAGACTACCTTCCGTGAATTGCCGGAGAATACGACCCCGCTCAGGCTGCGCGCACCTTATCGCCAGCTGACGGTGGAACAGCTCGTGAGTGGTCCCCCCGGCAGACAAGACTTCACCATCATGGGGATCAGTTTTTCGGTCGATGCAGGTAGCGCTGTCGGCGTAATCGGTCCTAGTGCATCCGGTAAATCGTCGCTCGCCCGCGCGATTACCGGGATCTGGCCTGCCTATCGCGGTTCGGTCCGGCTTGACGGCGCCGCACTCGATCAATGGGATGACACGGCCCTCGGCGCACATATCGGCTACCTGCCACAGGATATCGAGCTTTTTTCGGGTACTGTTGCAGAGAACATCTCGCGATTTCAGCCAAATGCTGAGGCTGAAGCGGTTATTGCTGCTGCTGAAATCGCCGGAGTGCACGAGATGATCCTGCGTTTGCCGAACGGCTATGAAACCCAGATTGGTCCAAGTGGTTCGATGTTGTCTGCCGGCCAACGGCAACGCGTCGCGCTGGCGCGCGCTCTTTACAAGGATCCTTTCCTTGTTGTGCTGGACGAACCGAATTCCAATCTGGATGCTGAGGGAGAAGCCGCACTCGCGGAAGCTATTCTCGCCGTGCGCCGGCGCGGCGGTATCGTCGTCATCATTGCACATCGGCCCAACGCGCTCGCCGGCTGTGACTACGTGCTGATGATGAAGGATGGTAAACTTGCGGCATTCGGGCCTAAGGACGAAGTGCTTGCGAAGGTTTTGCGGCGGGAAATCAAGCCGATTCCCGCAGAACGATCGACCCTGAAAATTGTTGGCGATTCCCAGGAGCAGTGACATCGTGACGGTATCTGAATCTCAGCGGTCGCTGCGGCGCCATTCGGTGATGGTCGTCGCAATGGCAATCTTGCTTGTCGGCAACATCGGGGGGTGGGCAGCGACAACAACACTTTCAAATGCCGTCGTCGGCGAGGCAACTGTTGTTATCGACGACAACGTCAAGAAGATACAGCACCTTGTTGGTGGTATCGTTTCCGAAATCTCGGTCAGCGAAGGCAGCCATGTCAACGCAGGTGAGATACTGCTGAAGCTCGACGGGACTTCCGTTAAGGCCAATCTCGGTATCATCAACAGCAACCTCGCGCAGCTCTATGTGCGTAGAAGTCGTCTCGAGGCAGAACGGCTTGGGCAGCCCAGTTTTTCAATGGACGAACTGCAGGCAAAGGGTGTCGATCTCGAAGGAAACAAGCTGCTGATTGATGGCGAATTGCAGCTCTTCAAGACGCGTCAATCTTCAATGGTCGGACGCAAAAAGCAGCTTGAAGAGAAAATGGCTCAGCTTGACGAGGAGATCAAAGGCGACACCATACAGCTGCAGGCGATCGACGATGCCACCACACTCGTCAACGAAGAGCTTGCTGCAACGGAAGAGCTTTATGAGAAGAAGCTCGTGACCATGCAAAAGATCAATAGTTTGAAACGCCAGAAGGCCGATCTTGATGGCAGCCGCGGTAGCCGGGTGGCATACCGCGCTCAGGCAGAGGGCAAGATTGCCGAGATCAAACTGCAAGTTCTTCAGCTCGATGCGGACCAAAGTGCTGAAAACTCCAAGGACCTCACAGATGTCGAGGGGAATATTGCCGAGATGGAGGAGCGTCGTATCGCTGCTCTCGATCAGCTTCAGCGGCTGGATTTGAAGGCTCCGCTGAGCGGCCGAATTTACCAGCTTTCCGTCCATACGCTCGGCGGCGTCGTCACGCCAGGCGAAACGCTTATGCTGCTGGCGCCGGACAATCGCGCACTCACGGTCGAGGCAAAGATTGCAACGCGCAACATCGATCAGGTGCATGTCGATCAGGATGTCGACATTCGATTCACTGCATTCGATCAAAGATCGACGCCTGAAGTTCAGGGGAAGGTCCTGTCGGTATCTCCAGATGCCATCACCGAAGAGCGCACAGGTGCAAAATATTATCCGGTGCGCATAAGACCGGAACCCGAAAGTCTCGCAAAGCTGCAGGGCATGAAGCTCTACCCCGGCATGCCGGCTGAAATCTTTATCAAAGTTGCCGACCGCTCAGTCATATCCTATCTGACCAAGCCACTAACGGACCAGATGAAGCACACCTTCCGCGAGGAATAGTCGTACCCGGCTGCGTTAGGGACAGAGAATGCAGTTGCTAATCTGGCAGCGCGACGACGGTTGAATTGCTAAGGCAGTCGTAGCTTCTGGATTTCCAACTCAGCAAGAGAGCAATAGATAAAGCCGCATGAGAGCAACTCATGCGGCTTTTTGCTTGTCTGCCTGTTGCCGGAGATCAGCCCTGTCGCTTCACCTTCTTGTAGGCAGCGATCAGATTGGGGATCTGATACGGCCATGCAAGGCTGCTTGCGACACGTTTGCGGCCAATGGCGCCCATCCGCGCACGCTCTTCCGGATTTTCGAGGAGGGCTACGATTTTCTCGGCGAAATCCTTCGCATCGTTGGCCTTCGCGTAAAGCGAGGCTTCCTCGGCGCTGCGCCTGCCTTCGGTAACGTCAAACTGAACGATCGGCTTGCCGAGTGCCATGTATTCGATGATCTTGTTCATCGTCGACTTGTCGTTCATCGGGTTGACGCGGTCAGGATTGACGCAGACGTCAGACGTCGACAGCACCTCGAGAAGATCATGGTCCGAGACGCGTCCTGTGAAGGTCACGCACTCCGAAAGGCCCATTCTTTCCGCATCGGCAGCAAGGCCCTTGGCACTTGGGCCGCCCCCGACCAGAACGAATTGAATGTCATCGCGAACCATCTGGTTCTTAATATAGGCCACGGCATCGAGAAGGATATCGACGCCTTCCTGAGCACCCATCACGCCTACATACCCAACGAGGTACTTTCGGCCCTTCTTAAGTGCTTCATTGGGCTGTACTGCAACGAAACGCGAGAGGTCCGGTCCGCTTCTGACAACGTAGATATCGTCGGCTTTCTTGCCGCCGCGCACCTGGGCAATTTCGCGATAGCTCTCATTTGTAGAGATGACGACGCGAGCGCTCTTGAAGGTGATCCACTCGAAGCAGCACATCAATCTCCAGAAAAAGCCGCGCTTTTCATACTTGGCTTCGTAGAGCTCTGGATTGATGTCGTGATGATCGAAGATGTACGGAACACCGAAGAGCCGGAACTGCCACGCGACCAGGAAAATCAGGTCAGGCGGATTGCAGCCGTGAACTGTATCGAAGCCGTGACGGAAGAAAATCTTCCAGGCAAGGACGGTTTCCCAAAACAGCGCGACGCCGTATTCCAAAAGGTAGCCTAGCGCCCCGCTCGCATCGAGCGGCAGGGGATGCCGGTAAACATGGATCCCCTCGATGTATTCATAGCGTTCGGTGAAGCCCTTTCCAGTCGGGCAGATGACGCAAACCTGCGCACCGGCGGCGGTCAAGGTCCGGGCTTCCTGCCAGACGCGACGGTCGAAGGGAACCGGCAGGTTCTCGACGACGATCAGCACTTTTCGCCCCTTTAGGGGCAAGACACTGAGATCTGTCGCATCATCCGGGGCCATATCGATTGTTTCTTGAATTGCCATCGATTGCCTACTCTCGATAATTCTCAAAGAATCGGCCTCCGGAGAGGCCGACGGCGTGTTTCTGCTTCTTAGTGCAAAGTA
This sequence comes from Rhizobium sp. CF142, assembly GCF_000281145.1. NCBI lineage: Bacteria > Pseudomonadati > Pseudomonadota > Alphaproteobacteria > Hyphomicrobiales > Rhizobiaceae > Rhizobium > Rhizobium sp. CF142. The sequence continues at coordinate 44,896 of NZ_AJWE01000109.1, forward strand.
TTTGTGTCAACCGTCTTTGCAGCTTTCACATCTATCTTTGCCAAACTTCCGTTTGTGTCGATCACCAGATCGTATTTGGTGCTTTCGGCCTCTTCCTTGGAAACCATGATTTCCGAGATGGATGGAAGGTGCGAGAAGGCATAACCCATATTCTGACCCAGCAACTGCGTTGGCTTAACGGCCGGATCGTAGATGCTGAGCTTGTACCCGGAGGTGATCAGCTTGTGGGCTAAGTTAAGCTGGGGGCTTTCGCGCAGGTCGTCGCTTTCTGCCTTGAACGCGAGTCCAAGCATGAGGATGTTCGCCTTCGGCGCGACGTCGCGCGTAACGTAGTCGAAGATGAAGCGTTTGTGCGCCTCGTTCGAACGCAGCAATGAATCGACCAGGTGATTGAAAGCGCCGACCTCCTCGGAGATATGGGCCAGTGCCCTGACATCCTTGGGAAGGCAGGAGCCGCCGAAGGGGCCACCGGGGCGCATATAATAAGGCGAGATATTCAGCTTGGTATCGGAGATGAAGATCTTGTGTACGGTCTGAGGGTCGATATCAAGTTGGACGCAGACGCGGCCGATTTCGTTGGCGAATGCGACCTTGACCGCGTGCCAGGTGTTATCGACGAATTTGGTGAACTCGGCTTCGCGGTAGCCGGTTACGAACATTGGCGCACTGATATTCTTGTAAAGCTCAGTCATGCGCTCGGACGGCTGACCGTTCTGAGTACCAACGACGATCTTCGGCGGATTGAAGTAATCTTTGATGGCGACGGACTCGCGGAGAAATTCAGGGTTGTAGACGATTTCGACCGACTTGCCGAAATCCTTGCCAAGATGGGCCTTGAAGATCGGTGCAATCAGTCCGTCGATCGAACCCGGGCGGATCGTGCTGCGGAAGACCACGGTCAATGGCTTCTCACGACCGACGTTCACGCCCAGAGCAATCTGACGCGAGACTTCGGCAATGAATGTCATGTTATGCGAGCCGTCGGCTGCACTCGGCGTGCCGACGCAGACAATGGCCAGATCACATTCCGAAAGCAATGTTCCGACCTTCGAGACGACAGTCAGGCGATTGTCAGCCAGACCCGATGCCAGGAGGTCGTCGAGGCCCGGCTCATAGATTGGCGAATGACCGGAGAGAATGAGTTTTACCTTGTCTTCGTGAGGTTCCACGCCGACGATGGAATGACCTTCTTTGAGCAGGCATCCGGCACCTGTGAGACCGACATAGCCAAGGCCAAAGATTGCAATTTTCATTCGCACGCTCCTGGGGTTTGTGACTGTGCGGAGATAGTCGAAAATTTACATCGATTACGCAACCGCAAAAAAATGAACGTTTCGCCGATGATCAATTTCGATCACATTTGTATAGTGCATATGACATTTTCGAAATAGCCATTCTGGGGTTTTTTTCGAAAACGCGCAGGCGAAGCTTCGATGGTTGGAGACATCGAATTGTTTTTAAACGATTTTTTCAGTTTTCTCTTTGCTCCCTTTATGCTCGCCGGGCATGACGACACATTTCTTGGCTGGTCGCTGCAGCAACGGCGATCCAGTCAACGAAAAATTGTGCAATGCAGCATGTACGTTGTATTTGGGGGCTCGAAAGGTCGCGATTGATCCATAAATTTGAGAAATTTAGTGCCAGCTGTGATTCAAAAACGACAAGCCCACCGTTCCCTCAAAGGGGGGCAGATGGTCTGAACTGGCTGCTCCCTGGGTCGCCAAAACGATGTTTGCAGGATCTGAATGCCGATGGCGTCATCAAATTCAGACGCAGAATGCTTGCGTTCAGAGGACGCCACCTGGGGTGATGCCATCTGAACGCTGGAATTCTCTAGTAGCGATTTGAATAGAAAGCGCCAGCGGCCAGCAGCTTCAGAGCGCGGGTGACGTTCTGCGGGCCTGCGTTCGCCGACAGGCTCTTCCATGCATGCTTAAAGCCCATGCTAGGAGAGCCGATCGTGCGAACTGCGATTTCAGCCATCTTCATCTCATGGGCTGCGATGATGATATTTCTCTGTCGCTGATTGCTGACGCTCGCCAATATTTTGTCGCGCATCATGTTGTGGCCAAGAATGAGCTTGTCGATATTGCGGGAAAGCTTGTCGTTTCCGTCATAGCTATAGCGCACCATTATTTCACTGGTGCTCAGGAGCGAAGAAATCTGCGATAGACGGAACCATAGATCCCAGTCTTCACAATTCGGCAGGCTTTCGTCAAATCCGCCAATATCCATGAAGCTGCTTTTGCGGATAAGCGCAACAGAAGCCGAGCCAAAGATATTTCCTTGGCTGAGATGTTCGAGCGTGATTACCCGTGGAGGCACGCGCGAAACGCTTGGCCTATCGATGTAGTCGTATTTCATGCCGCAGCCGGCCGCCGGGCATTTTTCATCGTCCGACAGGAGCTTCAGCTGCAGCTCCATTTTTTCGGGAAGCCACTCATCGTCGGAATCAAGCAGAGCAAGCATGTCGCCCGACGCCGCGCGGCAGCCTTCATTTCTTGCACCAGAGGCGCCCCGGCTTTTGCTCAGGAAAATTGGTTTAATAATTGGATGCTCTTCGGCAAGCTGGCTGATTACCGCCGGAGTAGAATCTGTTGAGCCGTCATCAACGATGACTATCTCTTGTGGAACTACCGTTTGAGCTAAAATACTGTTTACGGCTCGGATGATCTCGGTAGGCCGATTCTTAACAGGTATTACTGCTGATACAGCGTAAGCCATTAGAATTCCTCGCGAATGAATCCCTACGCCCCGTTCAGGCCTAGAATGGATATTAATATTCCCTGGCGATTGCAACGCCTAAATCTCTGTGGAAATTGGCGACATTGCGGCCTGACTTTGACCTTAATCAAGAAATAATGGCGTGCCAAATGGATCCTCAGGGCGAGCATGGGCTCGATTAGTCAAGTGAAAACAAATGGCTAAGGTTTCACGTGATGCACGTCGAGGTCTTATTTATAAGTGAATGAATGTGTTCAGCCGGCCTGGATGGGAACTGCCTGAACGCGGTTCACCGATGGTTTCCACAGGCGATGATCGATCGGTATCTTCGGAATTGAGCCGTAGGCCCGACAAGCCAGGTGCCCCAGGGCCTGGATATTATACTGTGCACCAAGGCTCAAAGGGCGCTCTGTGGACGCTCGTGACAACGTCTTTGAATATGGTCGTGCTAGCTCGTCGCTCAGGGCTGTTCACGGATTCGCGGATGCGGCCCGCCATAGAACGCGCTAGCTAGCGCGGTCTTGTGACATTCGCCGAAGACGGAAGCGCTTGGGGCTATTATGAAATCGTCGCGCTCACGCGGTTCGGCCGCCGGATTTGCGCAATGGCGCCGGTCATCGCCCCCCCCTCTGTCTCGCCGCCCGGCATGCTCGCCGTAGCTCGGCAATGGCTTTCCGGCGTCAGGTTTCGCAAGGTCTAGTCCGGGGCTGCGAGCCAGTCACCAGAGCCTATGAGCGGTTGCCTATGCTTTTTGCGTAGTGCGGGCCTACAAGTGACGGAGGTAGTTTGCATCGTGAAAGTTGATGGTTTTTCGCTCGAGGCCCGTCACATCTCAGCACCAGATCTCCTGACTTGTTTCTGACCTGAACATTGGTCGTTCCAACTAGAATATCGGCGGCTCAAGACGAATAAATGAAGTCGATTGAGCTCTCAGTCGCCATCCCCCGCGATAGATAGAATGAAACGTGTCTGCAGAACGCCCTCTGGCATTGAAAGTCCGCCGGCAGCGTTGGTTTCTCGGCTGCGCTATCCCGCCTAATTGCGTTCCTCAATATCGCTATTCTTGTAATTCCCCCAGTTGGTTATTTTAACGTGCAATAGTTGCGATGCTCCGCTGTTGAGTGAGAGTACACTTTAAGCGAGTGATCTCGAATTAAGTATATTTTTATCAGCCCAATTTTGTTCTCAACTTCAGGGTTTACAATATATTAATTCTTTAATAGTCAAGGGAACGAAAGCCGAGAGCGCTTCACTATAAATATCTTACTTATGTTTCAAAGGGAGAATCGAAATGGCTAACGTTCTGGGTACCAATTCAGACGACACTCTCAAGGGTACGGCTGGAAATGACGAGATTCGTGGGCGCGACGGTAACGACACAATCTATTCTGGTAACGGTGACGACAAAATACTCGGCGGCAACGGCAACGATCTGATCGGCAGCGGCACCGGAAAAGATGCAATCTACGGTGATGCTGGCGACGACGTGATCAACTCGCGTGAAGGCGACGACTTCGTCTTCGGTGGTGCTGGTAATGACATCATTGCCTCTGGCGACGGTAGCGACCATGTTTGGGGTGGCGAAGGCAACGACGCGATCTACGGCGGTGCAGGCGACGATTTTCTGGGCGGTGGTGTTGGCAACGACATCGTGCGTGGCGGTACCGGCGCCGATTTCATCACTGGCGATGCTGGCGATGACCGTGTTTACGGCGACGAAGGCAACGACATCGTTCACGGCAACGAAGGCAATGACCGCGTATACGGCGGCGCCGGCAACGACAAGGTACTCGGCGACGACGGTAACGATTTCGTCTTCGGCGATGACGGCGATGACGATGTCTATGGTGGTGCCGGCGACGATTTCCTTTATGGCGGCGCAGGCAACGATTACCTGGTAGGTGGCACCGGCAAGGACACTTTCGTTTTTGAAAGCGGTTCGGATTACATTGCCGACTTCACCATCGGCCAGGACAAGCTGAAGTTCGGCGCTGCTGGTGTAAGCCAGTACAAATTCGCCGATATCATCTCGCATGCTGCTCAGGACGGCGCCAATACCGTCATCACGCTTGATGCGAACCATATCGTGACACTGCAGAACGTTAATGTAGCGGATCTCCACGCTTCCGACTTCCTCTTTGCATAATCGAGAGCCGGAAGGTCATAACCAGTTCGGTCTGGCGTGCGAGAAGGCATGACAGGCGGGTTGGCAATTTACTAGAGAGTTCAGGGCGGCAGTATCGATGGATATTGCCGCCTTAATTGTGGGCAATCGAGCGTTCCGGCGGTGGCGATTCTCCTGCCCGATGGCAGATGCTGGCGGCATTTCGAGTGCCTAGCCACGAAATAGCCTGGATAATCTGCCCAAATTGCTTGCTGGAAAATCAGGACGATGATTGTCGCATGTCCGCCGGCACGATGCCTGAAAATTCTGGATCAAGGGACATGCCGGGTTGCTTATTTTACGCGCGCCGTCATCCGACGCTTGATGGTGCATTGCGAAAAAATGAGGATTGAAGATATATAGGACCTTGAATGTTGACGGCGACAGGCCGAGCACGCTTCTTCCGGAGAAGGCTATATTGCTGAAACAATGCGCCAGTTCGACATAGGACCATACTCGATTCGGTTTTGTTGATACGAAAGAGCATATCAATTACGTCCTTCTAGTTAAGTTAGGTCAATTGGAAGCGATATATGGCGTTTAGAGCGATCTTCGTCTTTTCTCTTGTGTTGCTGGTATTTAATATCGGTGCAGCCCTGCATCTTGCCGGTAGCAACGCTATTGAGAAGTCTTTCTTTATACTTGCTGCTTTCGCGATCTTGTTTCGCGGTCGCCCCGACAGAACGATATTGGCGCTTCTTTTTGCAGAGTTGTTTCTTGTAATTATTCTGGGCGCATCGACGCCCTATAACGGCTTCAGTTGGTCCGTTTTATTTCTTTCTTTGAACCAGATCATTGTTCTATTTGCTTTGCTGGCGGGAAAGACCAGCTATCGAGATCAGCAACTCATCTGGAAAGTAACCGCGTTCCTGCCGTTAGTCTGCGTGGTCCTCGGCCTTGCCTATCAGGCCGTGGGCATCAAACCCATGATCGCCACGGAGTTTGCAACTGGTGTTCCGCGCTATCTGGGCTCGTTGTCGGCGGCAGCATTCACGTCTGCGCTCGGAATGTGCGGCGTATTTGCCGGCGTACAGCTGGTGCTTGGCGGTCAAAAGAAATACGCGGCGCTCGTGCTCATCAGTCTGCTGGTTCTCGTTGCTGCTGGAGGCAGAGCGACCCTGGCGGTTTGTGTTGTGGTGACAGGTGCTTCGGTGCTCGTTCAACGCGGCGTAACCATCACAACCAAGATTTCGCTGGTGGTGATGGGCCTGGTTGGCGGTCTGGCGATCGTGGCGGTGTTCTGGGACAATTTTGCGACGCGTTTTCTGCAGAGTGGCGACAGCGGCCGCGGCATCATGTGGGACTATCTGCGTACCGTCATCGACCAGTATCCCTACACGGGCATCGGCTTTGGTCATCAGTTCTATATCACGCCGCACGAAATCGAGATTATCGTTGGTTCTACCTCAGCTCATAATGACTTCATCCGGCTCTCGGTCGAGCTCGGCAGCACGGGCATGATCATTTTCTATGTGCTGCTAACCCTTGCTGTGCTCAAGGCCAGCTTTCGGGGTGGCCGTCCAAACGTGGTTGCTATTCTGGCCTATTCTGGCTTCTTGTTCCTGTCCAACTCAGATAATGCTCTTGCTTCGCCTCTGGAATTTCCGCTTATTTTCCTTGCGCTGCTCGCAGGGCATAAAAAGCCCGTTTCTCGAAGGGTGCGTCAAAGACAAGAATTACCGGTAATGCATCAGGTCCCGCATCAGGCTTCCGCTTCTCCAGGGGAATAACAGGAAGCTGCGACTGCCTGCGATTTATCGGCAAACACTCGGTTAAGTGCTGCTCTATCCAGTAAGGCTCAGTGTCTGCGTTTGGTAGGCCGCTCGAAGGTTCGAGATCCAATCAGTCTTCCTGTTGAGTGCTCTTGCGGCTTGAGCGCTTGGATGCCGCATGACCTGCATGCGGTTGGCCTCTATATGTTCATGCCAGAAGGTCTGGAGGCGGCTGTATTGCCTAGATTGCCCCGACATTGGGTTGGCTATGCATGAGGTCCGGGAAAGCGAGCCTTAGGCCTGCAGTCGTGATACCACCGGGCGGTCGATTGAGCTGAAATAGTGTCTGCAGAACCTGATGGAAACCGACGATCCTGCAACGCCGCAATTCTGGTCAAGGGGATCAGGTTGGGCGTTGTCACTGGCAGCGAGTTCGGAGAGCTCCACGGAACTCTCTACCTGGCGCATTTCTGAGCAAAGTTAGCGAGCTAGCCCGCGATGGATTGTTGGAGAGCTTTAGGGTGATCCCGCGACGGTAAGGTCTGACACTCTACCCGCCCTCTACGGCCTGCTGCGAGGTGGTGCGGTATTCGAGCACTTGGCCTGGGATGAACCAACGTCAGGCCAAGTCAGGGCAAGGGCATCTAACGGATCATCAGCTTGTTGGAAGAGGTGAAGACGTCGCGCGGAAGAAGCGTCGGATAGGCTCGTCAAAGCAAACCGCAGCCAAGTATGCCAACATGATTGCCGTAACCATCGTTATCCCAATCATGGTGAACAAAGCTATGCCTTCCAGCTTCAGCCGGACGCATATATATGTGCTGATAAGTACAACCGGCATATGCGTAATATATAAGGGATAGGATATCAGCCCGGAAAACTTGGCCAAGGCTTCAAATCGAGATGAAGGCTCCCTTACGGCGCCTAGCATTACAATGAGCGGGAAGACGAGTAATACGCTCACCAGTTCAAATATGAAGTTGAACCGAGTCACAGGAAACAAAAATATTGCGAGCAAGACAACGCTCAGTAAAGCCGGTGACACGGTCGGCATGTTCCTCAAGCGACCCGCCATCATCAAGCGCCCAAGCAACACACCTCCTGAAAAAGAGAATGTTACACGAATGGCACCCTCGAAGAGTTCGCTGGAGCTATCTCCCACATCGAAACTGCCATGATAGGTCACCATAACAATAGCGGCCACTGCCGAGGCGGCCAAAACACCTAATAATCTCGGCAGGGTGAGGTAGGTCGCGGCCAGCGCATAAACTGCGTTGATAGCAATTTCGAAAAACAGCGACCAGGCTGGTGAATTGAACGGGAAGAGATAATCGTTACCTTCCACTCGTCCGAAGGGTGATATTAAAAAAGCGTTCAGCGATGCAAACACAAATTCCGAAGTATTAAATTCACCCTTGGGCAACATTCTCAATATAAAAACTGCCGCGCTCAACGCCATGCCAAGTGCAAACAGAGGATATAGTCGACGTAGTCGAACTATCATAAATTGCTTGAACCCCATTCCTTGTTGCAATCTGACATCATAGGCGATTGCAATAACGAAGCCGCTCAAGGCAAAAAAGAAATCTACTCCGAGGTAACCATGCGGCGATAAAGAGCCAAGGCCGATTTGCCAAACGATGTGAAAGAAAAGCACCGAGATCGCGACAAGGCCGCGAAGGCCATCGAGCGTCAAATAATGCTGACGAACAGGCATAGTCCTTCACCCGCAATTAAGGTTACGCTACAGGAATCGATAGCATGCTGCATTAGCGAAAGGAAGCGCAACAATTGTGCGCAGCACTATTTGTTGCGGCATTCCCCAGCCAAGACATTCCCCTTGGTGCCGTCATCCGTCTCAAGGACTGGTGGGCCGGATATAGTCTTAAGATTTTTGCAGTTATCGGCGACTGTGGCGCCTGGCGAAAATACGACTGATGGTTCGCGATGAAAAAATTGCTCTGAACATCGAAGGCCACAGGTCGTTTTCGGGTCTCGCACACTGCTGTCCCCAATGCCGTTCAAAGCTATGCGTTGTCATGCAAATGTCGAGTTTTCAGTCATGACTGAACGACGGTGTAGCGCTAAGATCGAGATTGAATGTCATGGATTTACAGCTTTATCGTCGTACATTTCTCGCCGGCTTATTATCACAATTCGGTTCCTATTTTGTCCAAAGCTCTCAGGCGGTTTCTGCCGCCATGCCGTCGATCAGGCGGGATTTGCCCGGCCTCCCGCTCAAAGTTGGAGCGAAGGTTATGGGACTGGGGCACAGTTTCGTAGCCAACAGTGGTTATACGGTAATCTATCCGGGGAATCCGACGCCCCGTATCGATATTGTGACGGCAAATTGGCTCGGGACCATCGGGCCGCTACGAAACGTCGATAATCGTTTTAATCTTGACTGCTGGTATGATCCGACCGTGCCGACCAAAGCAGCGGTAACGGGCAGAATGGCAGGGGCGATTGCAGGACGCGGAGGCGAGCACATACCGCAGACGCTCGCGCGATTGCCCTGGTATATCGAGCGGGCACCCGACATCATTGTCCTGGATATTGGCACTAACGACGTTGCCAGCGATAAGATCACCCTTGAGGATGCGATAGCGCGGTACGAAGCGCTTTTGAAGCCGTTGCGAGATGCCGGGATCTGGGTCGTTTGTATGTTGCCCGTCGACCGTATCGGTCACTCAGTTGGGGCCTGGCCTGCGAGTGATCCGCGGCATGTCCTCAGCAACGGCCTTGCTGACTACATCGTCTCCGTCGACGGCCGGGACGGTGTCAAAGTTGTTGATGACCGGGAGGTTCTCTCGAAGGCGATCGCCGAGGGCATCGCAATCACAGAGGACGATGTTCACTTGAACACAGTGGGTCAATGGTTACGCTATTCCGTGCTTCTGCCGATATTGCGTAAAATGGTAACGGAAGGCGACTTCTACAGCAGGGATGTGACGTTGGCCAATCTTTCGCCGCTTGGCGGCTTCTTGGGAGAGAAAGGCAAGCGATTCGGTGTCGAAGGCGTTGTCGCCGATAGCCTTGTGGCCACACGCGGCGGGGGGCAGACGGATAGAATTACCGGATCAAAGGAAATCGTATCTGATGGCCTGGAGAGGCAGATCTTTACGATCGATCCTACGGACAACGCAAACGACTCTCGGGTATGCACATTAACGCTGTCCTGGCCCGACATGGACCTGGAGAAACTCGGTCTCTCTGTGGGTGATTGGGTTGAGGCGGGGTTCGACTACGAATTGTCGGAGAGCAATGACTGGCTTGGGCTCGAATTTAGTCTCGAGGCGAACAGCCGGCCGGCAATATGCCGTTATGCTGCTGTCGGCGGCATGGTCGTGCGCCTCAACGCGACACAAAATGGACCACGATTGACAGCGCCGTTGTCTGGGCGGGCAACCATCCCGCGCTTTAGATTACTTGGATCGGATGATGTCGCAGTTCCGGCAGATTATTTTCGGAGCTCACTACGGCCAATCCGCCTTCACTGGAACAAGGATTCTTCAGACACACTGGTCGCAAAATTCTCTCCGATCATCATACGCAAAAGTACCGATCCCCGTCCCGCCTGGAATCTGTGAAACGCGTCAGCCTTGCTCCGTCGGCGGTTGGGTCGGCAGGTCGAAGAGAAGCCAACTCCATGCGACTTGCTTGCCTCAGCAGAGCGGCGGATTTTCAATATTGTGGCCGCTGGCTTTAAACGGCAGCGCTCCTTTGCCTCCGCGGCCCGGCAAAACGTGGGCAAGGGCAGGGCGCTTGTCCCAACGCCGAATGGCGCATCTTCTGCGGATGCAAAACAGCGTCGCAAGGCCGTTTAAGCCTGCCAGCCCATGCTCGCTTTCACCGAATAGAAACTGACCAGTCCTGCCATTCTGTGGTGAACTGGAACAGCCTTAAACTTTTTCGGGTTTCTTGCCGACAGCAAAATAGCCGAAGCCATATTTGGTCACTTCGTTGACCGGATAGATGTTTCGGAGGTCAACGATAACCGGCTTTTTCATGATGGGCTTGAGGCGCTTGAGGTCGAGCGCGCGGAATTCGTCCCATTCGGTGACGATGACGATTGCATCGGCACCCGCGGCGATCTCGTATGGATCGTTGCCATAGATGACCGGGCCGAGCATATCCTTTGCCGCGTCCATACCCTCCGGATCGTAGGCATGCACCGTTGCACCACCATCGAGCAGAGCCTGGATGATCGTGAGCGACGGCGCATCGCGCATGTCGTCAGTGTTCGGCTTGAAGGTGAGGCCGAGGACGGCAATCTTCTTGCCACGTACGTCGCCATCGCAGGCGGCGATGACCTTGCGGCCCATCGCGCGCTTGCGATTGTCATTGATTGCAACGGTCGTCTCGATCAGGCGTACCGGGCTGTCGAAGTCCTGCGCGGTCTTGACGAGAGCGAGCGTATCTTTGGGGAAGCATGAGCCGCCGTAGCCGGGGCCCGCATGCAGAAACTTGTCGCCGATACGCTTGTCCATGCCGATACCTTTGGCAACCTTCTGGATATCGGCGCCGATCTTCTCGGAGAGGTCTGCAATCTCGTTGATGAAGGTGATCTTCATCGCCAGGAAGGCGTTGGCGGCGTATTTGATGAGTTCGGAAGTGCGGCGTTCGCAGAAATAAAGCGGCGCTTCGTTGAGGTAAAGCGGGCGATAGACCTCGCGCATGACCTCGATGGCACGTGCATCCTCAGTGCCGATCACGATACGATCGGGGCGCTTGAAATCGGTAATAGCCGCGCCTTCGCGCAGGAATTCAGGATTGGAGACGACGGAAATATCCTTTTCCGGAAATTCATCTCGGAAGATCCGTTCGATTTCGTCCCCGGTACCGACCGGCACGGTGGATTTAGTCACGACCACCGTGAAGCCCCTGACGGCGGCAGCGATCTCTCGCGCCGCTGCATAGACATAGCTCAGGTCCGCATGGCCGTCTCCGCGGCGGGACGGCGTGCCGACGGCAATGAAGACCACGTCTGCTTCGCCAACGGACGGGGCGAGATTCTTCGAGAAATCGAGGCGGCCGGCGCCGCGATTCTGCTGGATAATGGCTTCGAGACCGGGCTCGTAGATCGGCACTTCGCCCGCTTCAAGAGCATTGATCTTGGCTTCAGATTTGTCGACGCAGGTTACATGGTGGCCGAAATCCGCAAAGCAGGCACCCGAGACGAGGCCAACATAACCCGAACCAATCATCACAATGCGCATGGCGTAACCTTCGTTCAACAAAAAGTGGTCCGACCATCAAGGCGGACCACTATCCGTTACAGGGGCGGAGAACCAAGTTCAAGACCGCCAAAAAGCTTAGGTTCAGGTTCTGCCGAACTCGTCGACGATACGGATGATATCGTCTTCGCCGAGATAGGAGCCTGTCTGAACTTCAATGAGTTCCAGCAGAATCTTGCCGGGATTTGCGAGGCGATGGACCTCACCGAGCGGAATATAGACCGACTCGTTTTCGCGCAGCATCTGCACATTGTCGCCGATCGTCACTTCCGCCGTTCCCTTCACCACGATCCAGTGCTCGGAGCGATGATGGTGCTTCTGCAGCGACAGTTTCTTGCCGGGCGTTACGAAGATACGCTTCACCTGGAACCGATCGCCGTTGAAGATCGAGGTGTAGCCGCCCCACGGACGATAGGATGTGGGATGCGTCTCAGTCAGCTTCGACGTCTTCTTCTGGCCGGCAAGCAGCTTGACGAGCTTGCCGACTTCCTGGCTCTCCTTCAGCGGTCCGACATAAACAGCATCCTCGCTGGCGATAACGGCGACATCGTCCATGCCCTGGACGGCAAGGTGAACGCCATGGGTCATGACGAGCGAGTTGCGGGTGTTGACAACAGTCGTATTGGCGGCGGCGATGTTACCGTTTTCATCCTGAACGCCGGTTTTCCATACCGCATCCCAGCTGCCCATGTCCGACCACCTGAAGGCGGAGGGCACGACCACCGCCTTGGACGTCTTTTCCATGACTGCGTAATCGATGGAGATGTCGGGGCTCTTTGCGAAGTGTTCGGCATCGAGACGCGTGAAATCGAGATCACGGGTTGCTTTGGATAGCGCCTTGTCGGCTGCCTTCAGCACATCAGGTGCATATTCCTGCATTTCGGAAAGCAGTTCGGCGACCGGGAACATGAAGATGCCAGAGTTCCAGTAAAAACCACCGGCGGCAAGCATTTGCTCGGCCTTCTCGCGTGCCGGCTTTTCGACGAAGCGCTTGACCTCGTGCGCGCCGCTGGGAAGCTGCTTGCCGATCTCAATGTAACCATAACCGGTCGCCGGCTCCGTGGGCGTGATGCCGAAAGTGACAAGCTTGCCCTTAAGAGCCGCATCCCGTGCAGTGCGGATGGCGTCGAAATAGGCTTCGTCCGCCAGGATTTCATGATCGGAGGCCAGCATCTGGATGATGGCTTCCTTGCCGAAATGCTCGGAGGCCAGGCTTGCAGCGGCTGCTACTGCAGCAGCAGTGTTGCGGGCGACCGGCTCCAGCAATACCGCGGCGAGCGGAATATCGAGTTCGCGGGCCTGTTCCGCGACGAGGAAGCGAAAGTCCTCATTCGTCACAACGACAGGAGCTTCGTAAAGCGCCGGATCGGAAACGCGGACCAGGGTTTCCTGAAACAGCGTCTTGTCCCCGACAAACTGAATGAACTGTTTCGGCGCGGTTGCGCGCGAGAGGGGCCAAAGGCGCGTGCCCTTGCCGCCAGCCATGATCACGGGGACGATTTTCTGTGTCATCGGATACTCTTCCTTGAAATGAACGGCCAGGTTTGTCGCATGCTTACCGGGCTTCTGCCCAGCGCTTAATTCGGGTCAATCCCGCATTCAAAAGTTCTAAGGCGGCTGCCTCTCCTTCGGCTTCCACGTAGCAACGCATTTCCGGCGCATTGCCGGACGGACGAAAATGAATGATGCGGCCATCGCGCAACGTCACGCGCAAGCCGTCAATATCGCTTTTCGAACCGACCTCGCCAATGGGCTGCAGGAATTCTGTGAGATTAGCGTCGGACCCACGCAGGTAGGTCATCAAGGCTGCGCTGGTTTCGACCGGGAAATTCTCAAGACGGTCGGCCGCCGCAAAGGGCAGTTTATATGAGGCCGCAACGATCGAAAGCGGTTCCTTGCGGATTGCGGCGAGCGAAAGCGTTGCCAGCATCGGCAAGAAGCAATCGCGCGTGGGCAACGCTCGCACGCTGTGGCCGTTGATATCGAAGGGTGTTGCCGTCAGGAGCCCGCCATTCGCCTCGAAGCCCATAACGAGGTCCTTGCCTGCGGAAACGGCCTCTTCCATGCCGGCGATAACGAAGGGAGAGCCGACACGCGTGCGAACGACTCTGAAAGATCCTGCCGCTTCAATTCCCGAATTGGAGGTGACCGGCGTGACGACGGTACCGGCGCCGAGGAAATTGGCAGATATCAATCCCAATAGGTCTCCGCGCAATGGCGTTCCGGTTTCGTCGGCAACCAGCGGGCGGTCGCCATCGCCATCGGTAGAAACAATCGCATCAAGGCCATGTGTGGAGGCCCAGCTCTTTAGAAGGGCGATCGTCTCTTCGGAAACGGCTTCGGTGTCGACGGGAATGAAGGTTTCAGACCGACCAAGGGCGACGATTTCGGCGCCATAATGGGCAAGAATATCGACCATCAGGTCACGGGCGACCGTGCTGTGCTGATAGATGCCGATCTTCATACCTAGAAATGCGCCTGCCGGCAGGAGAGCCGCATTGCGCTCGAAGAAGAGCTGCAGACAGGGCGCAGAGTGATCTTCCACTGCAGCCGGCGCGCTCACCACAGCCTCGCCGGAAGCTTCAATTTCGGCGGCAAAGCGCGTAATGGCGGCTTCGTCCGCTTTGTCGATCTCGCCATCGGGACGGTAGAATTTGATGCCGTTGCGGTCCGCCGGGATATGCGAACCCGTTACCATCAGGCAAGCGGCCTTTCTTTCCAGGCCGTAAAGCGCAAGCGCCGGTGTCGGGACGGGTCCGCAGTCGAGAACTTTGAAGCCGAGGCTTGCAAGCGCGCCGGCGCAGTTACCTGCAATCTCCGGGCTGGACTCCCGGAAGTCGCGGCCGATCAGGATGACATCGCCCTTTGCGGCTTTGTTGCTCTGCAGCAAATATTTGCCGAAAGCCATGGCATAAAGCGCCGATGCGCGTCCCGTGAGATCCATCGAGAGACCACGAAGGCCGCTTGTCCCAAACTTCATACGAAACACCCTCGCGCTGTGAACAACCGATTTCTACTGTGCTGATTTGCTTGGGTAAACAGCAAAATTAGGGCATAGTTAAAACGGCAGACGGCATAGCAAAGTATTGCCATCATTTGCGTATCGTTACCAGCACTTTTGGTAATGGTAGAGAATTTCCAATTTATGACAGCTGGAGCGCTCTTCGCATCTGCGAGATGGCAAGGCATAGCGTCGCAACCGTCGCGTATTGTGGCTGTGCGTAATTTTGCTAGAACGGTTTTCGTACATAGGCTGCATCGATCCGGGAGGTTTGCGTCGTGAACGACACGTCAGTCACTCTTGAAGAGAGTTGGAAAGCGGCGCTCGCCGGCGAGTTTGCAAGTCCCTACATGCAGCAGCTCAAGATCTTTCTCGTGGAGCAGAAGCAGCTTGGCCGGCGGATTTTCCCGAAGGGCGGGGAGTATTTCCGCGCCTTGGATCTGACGCCGCTTGCGAAAGTTAAAGTCGTGATTCTCGGGCAAGATCCCTATCACGGTATCGGCCAGGCTCACGGGCTTTGCTTCAGCGTTCGCCCCGGCGTGCGTATTCCACCGTCGCTCGTCAACATCTACAAGGAGATGGAGACGGATCTTGGAATTTCGCCGGCGCGACACGGCTTCCTGGAGCATTGGGCACAACAGGGTGTACTTCTCCTCAACAGTGTGCTGACGGTGGAGGAATCTCAGGCCGCCTCGCATCAGGGCAAAGGCTGGGAGCGTTTCACCGATGCCGTGATCCGCAAAGTGAACGACGAATGCGAAGCCGTCGTTTTCATGCTCTGGGGCTCCTATGCTCAAAAGAAGGCGGCCTTTGTCGATGCACGGCGGCATATGGTGCTGAAGGCGCCACATCCGTCGCCGCTTTCGGCCCATAACGGTTTTTTCGGATCCCGGCATTTCTCCAAGGCGAATGCGTTTCTGCAGTCGCATGGCCGTGAACCTATTGATTGGCAGCTTCCCGTCAATCCTTGAACGCTGCCGCATTGTCGTTCACAAAATAGAGACAATGCGTGTCAGCTTGCCGGGCTATGAGAACCGGCTCGAAAAGCTCATCTATGACCCATCGAAAGCCCGCCTGTTGCGGGCAGAAAGAGGTCTCAAATGCTCGATCAAATCAAAGGTCTGCACCACGTCACATCGATGGCGGAGGACGCCCGGACCAATAACCAGTTCTTCACCAATGCGCTGGGCCTGCGCCGCGTCAAGAAGACCGTCAATTTCGACGCTCCCGACGTCTATCACCTCTACTACGGTGACGAAACCGGTTCCCCGGGTACGATCATGACCTACTTCCCATTCCCAAAGATGGCGCAGGGGCGTCCGGGCACCGGTGAAGTCGGCACCACGGTCTACTCGGTTCCGCAGGGCTCGCTCGGCTTCTGGAGTGATCGCCTGACGAAGCTCAACGTCACCGGCCTGAAGACTGAGGAATCGTTTGGTGAAAAGCGCCTGAATTTTGCCGGTCCCGATGGCGACGGCTTTGCGCTCGTCGAGGTCAAGGACGATACCCGCGCTCCCTGGACGCATGGCGGTGTCAGCGAGGATCATGCCATCCGAGGTTTCCACTCCGTTGCCATGCGGCTGAGAGATGACGGTGCCACGGCCGAACTTCTGAAGTTCATGGGTTATGAGGTTCAGGAAGAACATGAAGGCGTCAAGCGTCTCATCATTCCCGGCGGCAATGGCGCGCATCTCGTCGATCTCGAAACCATGCCCAACATTGCCCGTGCGCTCCCAGGTGCAGGTTCCGTCCACCATGTTGCTTTCGCCGTTGAAAACCGCGAAAAGCAGCTCGAGGTTCGCAAGGCGCTGATGGACACCGGCTATCAGGTCACCCCGGTTATCGACCGAGATTATTTCTGGGCGATCTACTTCCGCACGCCGGGCGGCGTGTTGTTCGAGATCGCCACCAACGAGCCCGGTTTCGACCGCGATGAGGACACGGCTCACCTCGGCGAAGCGCTTAAGCTGCCGCAGCAGCACGCCCATCTGCGTGCCCTCATCGAGCAGCATCTGCAGCCGCTCGAAGCCTAAGCGGAGGTAAAGACGATGACGGACAATGGCTATGTGCACCGGCTGCATGCCGGTGCACCCGGAAAGCCCATCCTTTTCGTGCTTCACGGGACGGGTGGCGACGAGAATCAGTTCTTCGATTTCGGCAGGCGATTGCTGCCGGAAGCGACGATCGTTTCGCCGCGCGGCGATGTTTCCGAATATGGGGCGGCGCGCTTTTTCAAGCGAACCGGTGAGGGGGTCTATGACATGGCTGACCTTGCTCGGGCGACCGAAAAGATAAGTGGTTACGTCCAGAATCTGGCGTCGGCACATGGCGCATCCAGAATTCTCGGGCTAGGATTTTCGAACGGCGCCAACATTCTGGCAAACGTGCTTATCGAGAAGGGTCTGTTCGACGCGGCTGCTCTGCTCCATCCGCTCATCCCTTTCCGGCCTCGCGCGAATCCCGATCTTAGCGGCCGCAGGATATTGATTACGGCAGGCCAGCGCGATCCGATCTCGCCAGCCGCGTTGACGGAAGCGCTTTCTGCCTATTTCGAGGGCCAGAAGGCACAGGTGCAGACGGAGTGGCACTCGGGAGGGCATGACATCCGGCCGAACGAGATTGAGGCTGTCGGCAGGTTCTTTTCGGAATTGGCGTGACCAAAAAAAATTATGCGGCGAATTTCGCCGCATAATTCATTTCGAATTCCATTCGAAAAGTGTTCTTACGATTCGTGATAATAGGCGGAGTAGCGGTTGTAATAATACTCGCCGGAACCATAGGAACGATAAAGCTTCAGTTTTTCCGTATCGACCTTGTTCAGCACGACGCCGATGCACTTTTGCATGAGTTCAGGCTGAACTGCGAAGGTCGTGCGAACGACGCGCCGTGATGTACGGCCCCACTCGATGACGGCCAGCGAAGCATCGAGCATCGGGCTGATCGCGCGGGCATCGACGACCGGGCCAAGCGGAGGCAGATCGAGAACGATATAGTCGAAATGTGCCTTCAGCTCATCCAGCATGTTGACCATGATGGACGAGGAAAGCAGGTCAGAGGAGTGCGGTACACGGCGCTTGACGACCGCTGGCAGGAAGGCGAGCTTGGTCTTGCTGTCGAGCAGCAGCACGTCCTTCAGCGGCCTGCCTTCCAGCAATGCTTCCAGAATACCCTGTTCCGCATGGCGGCCGATGGCGCGCGTCGCACCCGGGTTGCGAAGGTCGGCGTCGATCAGCAGTGTGCGTGAGCCTTGCATTGCAAGGAGCTGCGCGAGGTTGATGGCGATGGTCGACTTGCCTTCGCCCGGGAGGCTGGAGATGACGCCAATGACCTTGCTGCGTGAGCTCGGATTTTCCATGTCGACGGCGATCTTTGCGCTGCGCATCGTTTCGGCGAAGGCCGACAGCGGATGGTTGACCACGTAATTGGTGATCCCGTTGCCGGTTTGCAGCCCGCGGGTCGACTCCAGCTCGCTGGCGCCGTTGGCGGCTTCCTTCGCGTCGACAGCAGGCACATGGCCGATATATTCCAGCGACAGCACATCGCGAACCTGATCACCGGTTCTGAAGAAGCGATCACGGAACTCTCGATAAGCGCCGACGCCGCTGCCAAAGATTGCACCAAGCGCAATTGCAAGAGCAAGAACGAGTGGCTTCTTTGGCGAGCTGGCAGATACCGGTACCTGCGATCGGGTGATGACGCGCGCTTCCGTGATGGGGAAAGTCTGTTGCTGAGTTGCTTCCTGGAAGCGGGCGAGGAAGGTCTGGTAAAGATTGCGATAGGTATCAGCGGTGCGCTCAAGCTCGCGCAGTTGCACCTGGGTTTCTCCAGCGGCAGCCGTCACGCTCGTTGCTTGCGTAACACTGTCCTGAAGGGACTTTTCTCGGCTCTGGGCGACCTGAAGCTCGCTCTGATAGCTTTCGGCAATACGATTTAGCTCTTCGAACATCAGCCGTTGATATTCGGCCATTTCGCCACGCAGTCGAACAGCTTGAATGTGATCCGGTCCCAGGCGGGCCGATATATCGGCCTCGATCTTCGAAGCCTCAAGATACTTCTTGCGCAGATCGTTGGAGATCGAGTTATCAAGAACGTCGGTTACGATCGCATCCGTACGCTTGTTGTCGATGATTGATTTGACGCGCTCATATTTCGCCTGTGCCTTTGCCGTTTCGGCTTGCGCAGTAATAAGCTGGGTCGTCAATTCCGAGAGCTGTTGATCACTGAGAAGCTGATATTGTCCGCCAGTGCTGACGAGCCCTTTCGCCGTACGGAACTTCTGGACCGCAAGGTCTGAATCAAGTGCCTTTTGGCGCAGCTCGTCTATCCGTTCCTGGAGCCAGTCACTCGCGCGGCGCGTCGCCTCGTATTTTGAGTTCAGCTTGTCGACGAGATAGGCGTCAGCAATTGCACCTGCTATGTTTGCTGCCAGATCCGGCGAAGTCGAGGTGTAGCTTATGGACAGAGCGTATGTGCGTCCGACGCGCTCGACATCCATATTGGAAACGATCTTGTCGGAGGCCGCCCGTCGTTTGGCGTCCATATCATCGGCGTCGACATCCGCGCTCGCAAACCATTTACGGAAATTGAGCATTGAACGAAGCATGGCGATCGGCGAGCGGTCAGGCGATGTAAAGGCCGGATTGTCCAGCAACTTTAACTTATCTATGACGGCCAAGCTGATCGTGTCAGACTTGAACAGCTCGACTTCGCTCAACACCGACGCATCATCCTCCACGGGAACGCCGGCGTTTGAAAGTTGGCTCAGGAGTTCGCTGTTGCCACGGTCGATAAGCACGCTCGTCGATGCAGTATATTTCGGAACTGCAGTGACAATATAAACAATCCCTAATACAAGGAAGGCAACTGCTGCAATCGCAACCGGTCGCCATTGACGCGCGGCGATTGCGATCAGCTTTTCAACGTCGATAGTGTCTCTTGACTCAGAGTGTTCCCACTCTTCGTTTGCGTATGCCGGGACCTTATCTGGCGAAAGCAATCCGAGACCTCCATTAAGTTGAGTCATATCAGGTAAAGGGTCTGTAGGTGCCCTTAATCAAATGCTTCCAGGAAGCCAATCGAAAGTGGGCGCACGCTACATGAAGGAGTAGCGCCAATCAATGTTTAAGCTCAAGCCGAGACAAAGCGCCCCGGCTTCAATGCTGTGAATTCGCACCAGGCCGCATTGACACCGTGTCTGCGCGGCGGTGATTTCTAATCACTATCTTAGCATCCGGCAACGCTGCTGTGACACCCCAGCCGGTCTGAATTTTATCAGAGGAATTTAGCTTTTTCTCACTGTCTGCATGTAGGCTTAGGATGTATTGATGGATAGGCAATCGACTCCGTGTTCGTTAGAATACTGTAGTCAGTAGTCATTGTTAAGCAAATCTTGGGATATGTCGAGGTCGTGCGCGAGATAATGGTGAATATCGATAGTGTTAGGCTAGCGCATGTTGTTGTTTTATCCCTTCCAGGATGACCAATCTATTTTAACTATTCGTTAACTTGCGTCTACCATCTGCGGAAGTTGTGATGCTGCTTTATGCACGCAGTAAGCTTCAACTACGGTAAGAGGTCTCGAGGATCAAAGTAGAATGTCGAATTCCCACGTGAAGCGCCATCAAAGCTTTATAAAGCCAACTTTATTTGGGGTGTTTCAGAAGCTCATAGGTAAAGGCAGGGCGCTGCCGGCGGTTCGCGAGCAAACCCGGCAAAGGCTCCATTTCGATCCGGCTGATTTCGCTGCTATCTACGCTATCGGCGACGTGCATGGTTGCCACAGCAAGCTTCTTGAAGCCAAGCAGAAGATATTCGATGACTTTTCGAGATATACAGGCACCGCATTAATAGTACTGCTTGGAGATTATGTAGACCGCGGCATATCCTCTAAAGATGTTCTCGAGTACCTTAGCAGGCCAACCTCTGCCAATATTAAGCAAGTCGCCTTGTGCGGTAATCACGACGACGCGTTTCTGCGATTGCTGGAGGAGCCGGATTTGCTTCCGAGCTGGTATCGCTTCGCTGGCTCGGAAACGCTGAAATCATACGGGATCGACGTCGCCTATTTGCTGAAGCATGGCGACAATGGGGCGGTCGAGCGTGCAATCAACGATGCCGTGCCAGTTCACCACAGAAAATTATTGGCTGAAATGCCGTCAATGCTCACTGTGGGAGATATCGTTTTCGTACATGCCGGGATTAGGCCGGGCATTGCTCTGCCTGAGCAAAGAGACCGTGATCTATTCTGGATTCGCGAGCCCTTTCTGACGCGAGGCCCCGAGCTCCCCCTGCTTGTGGTGCATGGTCATACGCCTGTTGCCCAACCGTTTTTTGGTAATGGTCGCATCGCCATCGACACCGGCGCGTTCGCCACGGGTAGGTTGACGGTGTTGCGCATCGTGAACCGCCAAGCGGTCGTGCTGAGCTGAAGCGGCGGCTTGCCTTACGGCAGTTTGTCGGGATTGAAGCCGAACCAGGTGAGCGAGCCCTTCTTGTTGGCTGGCAATTGTGTGACGGCCTGCTTCACATAAGGCAGCAGGGCAGTGCTGATTCTGGTCAATGCCGGCGCGACTTTCCGTGAATCTCCAAGCTTCAGGAGAAGGCTGACGTCGCTTTCGACCGTGGCTCGCGCATTTTCAAGCGTTGCTACGTTCAGATGGTTCCAGAAATAGACGCGGGCGAGAAGGGCGAGTTCGTCGGCGGGGGCGAGCCGGGCTGACATCGTCATCAGCCGAGCAATTGATTTTGGCTCTTGGACGATTACGGCACGAACGATCGCAAGCCTGAGCCAGAGATTGCTGTCGGTCGGCATGCAGGAGACGGCGTGACGCATGTATCGCTCGGCGTCGTCTGCAGCCTTAGCCCAGGCCTCATAGCCCGTGATCTCGTTTGCCGTGTCCAGCCTGTTCAGCACGAGTGTGGTGCCTGCCATGACGATATCCGAGCGGCAATAGTCGCCGGAGACGATCGTGTCGGTGTTGGCTGCCGTCCTGGCGAGCGTTTCAGCGCTGATTTGTCCGGATTGTTCAAGCCTTTCCGCGACGAGAAAGATATCAGCAAAGCGCGCTGACTGCCTGATATCGGCAACGGCGAAGGCCAGCAATGCAACGCCCGTCAAAATAAAAAGGACAGATAGGGGAGAGGGAAGTGACAGCGCAACCGGCGCCGTGGCCCTTCGCCGCGTTTGTTCGCTTGCCTTGGCGCGCTGAGACATGTCCTACCGGTCCGACCTGCTGCAGGAACGATCGGCTCCACTGCCGGCAACGACTCGCGCGAGATAGGAGCTTTTCTTTAAATGTTGAAAGGAGAGAAGAGGCCGAACGGCCTCTTCTGAGCATTACGTGAATTTTGGAAGCGTATCAGATGCTGCCACTGACAGAATTGTTGATTATAATCGTAAAATTGCCGGCGCCTGAAGCGCCCGTCTGAAGCGAACCCACGCCTGAGGCGTTCGTCTGAAGCGACCCCCCGCCTTGGGTGGCGCCGCCGGCATCCGCGCCGGCAGCCGGTCCACCCAAACCTGATGCACCAGGGCCGCTGATATCACCGCCACCTGCAGGGCCTGCGCCCGCGCCGCCGAGTGCTGCAACAGCGGTCTGGCTGGTCAGCGAAGCTTCAAATGCTGTGCGGAAGCTGCCGAGCGCCGGGTTGCTGACGATTGCTGCTGCGACAGCTGCCGCAATCTCGTCGGCGAGATCGGAGTGCTGCGGACGGCAAACGTTGACGGCGCGCCCAAGGCCGGCGCCGATAGCTGCTCTTTGAGCATCCGTTGTTGCTGGGTTGGCTGCCAGCGTCAGCAGCGTTGCCGTGACGTTCGTTTCGGTTGCTGCAAGATCGCGAACCGAGCCAGTGAGCACGCTGTCGGACGGATTGCCCGTGAGAATGCTTGCCGGCGTCGCGTTAAAGGCGTCCATCTGCGAACCGCTTGCCGCGCCCGGACCCGAAAAGCAGTTGCCTGCAAAGGACGACGTCGCAAAGCAAAGGGCGCCGAATGCGAAGACAGCGGTACCTTTCAATATATTCTTGCCTGCTTTTACCATTCCCAGCCTCCAAAGATTTCGGCGCTTATAGCATAAGCTCCGACGAGCACCAGTCCGTTCAATGTCAGGTGCTCGAAGTATTGTTTAATATATTTAATCTCCGAGATCTCGGACTGCGTCGCGGGTGTCGAGGGCATCGTTAGAAACGCCTCTGACCGTAGATGTAACCGAGTTCAGGACGTCGAGGAACTTCACGAGCTCAACAGTCTTAGCGTTGGAGATGTACATGACGTCCTTGTCGGCCATGCGGAACTCTTGAACCGCGAAAAGGGTCGCCGGATCACGCAGGTTTGCCCGGAAGATGACCGGCACCTGGTCGCTCTTAAAGCGGCTGGTGTCGATATTCAGGCGTTGAAGAGTGCTACGGTCGACCTTTCGATAGACCACGACTTCGCGCGGATCTGCACGCGAATCGAGGAGGCCGCCGGCCTTTGCCATGGCTTCGCCAAGGGTCAGGTTCGAATCCTCGAAGTCGATCCGGTTGTTGGTGCCGGAGGCGCCAAGGGCGATAAAGGTTCGGCGCTCGTGCTCGACCGAAACGGTGTCGCCCGGCGCGAGGTAGATGTTTTCGATCGGATTCTTCAGCAATGTTTCGTAAGCGATGGTCGCCGTTTTGCCACGACGCTGCAGCGTCACGTTTGTCTCGATATTCGGAGTCGTGAGACCGCCTGCCTCGGAAATCGCGTCCAGGATACGATCGCCGGCCGGCGAAAGAACGATCTTTTGCGGATCGTTGACGTCGCCAACGACGGCTACTTCGGATGAACGGCTGGTCGTGGTCGTGAGAACGACCTGCGGCTCGATCGCGCGGCTCGCCAGCTTGTCTTCGATGTCCTGCTCGACTTCTTCCTTCATGCGGCCGGCAGCGGGGACGCGGCCTGCATAGGGAATGCTGATCGTGCCAGCCTTGTCGATCGTCTGCTGCGGCAGGGTGATGTAATTGCCCGGGCGGCTGCCCGCGTCAGACGGGATGAAAAGACCGCCCGACTGAGCTTCGAAAATTGAAACCTGCACGACATCACCGAAGCCAAGCGGGATGTCCGGAGCGCCACCGCGGCCACCGCCGAATCCTGTCCGCAGAGAGCTTGACGGAATCTTATCGAAATAGGGCAGAATCCCCTTGTTGAGATCGATCAGAACGTAGTCGATTCCAACCTTGCGCTCGGGTGTCGTGACCTTAATTGCTGCATCGCGGTCGATATCCGTATGGTCCGGACCGGACCTAGGGAGAGAAGTGCAGCTGGAAAGCACGATCAGCATCGATACAATGATGCTGCCGCGTCGAGTTACAGGAATGCCCATCATGACCCTACTTGGTAATAGCACTAAAACTGTCTAGCCCGCTGATAACTTAAATGACAAGTAAATATCCGACTCTGTCAGATACTGCATACCTAACAGAAGGTTATTGTGGCAATAGCGCAACATGGATTGTCCCATTTATGGTAAATTAGAGAGAGTTGATACGTTAAGATTCTGTGGTAATTCGCATACAACTCAAACGAATATTCTGATCTTCTTTAATGGCGATTTTATGGGCACCTAGCCTTCAAATCGTCATATTTCAAGGATCTCCGATGAATGCTCGATTCTTGAGCTGGATGGAAGATCTTTCCTGTTCTCGCCGACCCTCTCTTCGCGCCCGCAGCAAATGGAGATAACTGTCGCGAGAAATGCCATAAAAAAAATGGCAAAACCGGGTATTTGAATCGAGAAATCGACGGCGGAATGAGCCGCTGTCAACAAGGTGCCAGCACAACCCAAAATTGAATAATGCCTCAGCCGACGGCGAGCCCGATAGCCGCTCCAGAAGGCCCGCATGAGCACGAAAAAGATCAAGCAAGCGACGACCGGGAATATTATTCCGAGAGTCAGGAAGGCTTCGAGATAGGAGCTATGAGCCCTGTCGACGATGCCGCCAATTCCGCAATCGGGTGTCCGGTAGGCCGAAAAGACGGTGCGGAATGTGCCGAAACCCGTTCCCTGAAACCAGTTCTGCGAGAGGGCGTGCATCGTATCGGACCAGACGCAGAAGCGATCGTCATCAGCGCCTCGCTGATCTGCACGCAGGATGGCTCTGCCGCCGAAAATAGCGGCGAAAACGAGAATAAGGGCGATCGCACCGGCTACCGTTATCCAATTTCGGGTCACAGAGCTGCCCGCTTCAGCAAGCAGCCTGGAGCGTCTGCCCTTCCATTGCCGGGCGAGATAGGGGAGGTAGAAGATCGAGCCAAGGCCTGTTGCAAACAGTCCGGCACGGGACTGGGTGAGCATCAGTGCAGTCAGGCAGGAGAGGCCGAGGCCGGCAAAAAGCCAGAAACCGAGGCCCTCCTTGAAACTGCCTGGTGGCGCGGATGAAAAGCCGAAATAGGCGCGGCCATTTTCCGAAGCAAATGTCGCAAGTATCAGAAAATTCAGCCCCAGGAAGGTCGCTGCCGTGTTGCGGTTGACGAAGACTGCAGTGAGGCTGTCGAGATAATAGCGCTTGCTTTCAGTCAGCAACATCTTCGGAAACAGCAGGAACTGGCCAAGCCCGAAGAGCGCGATCAAACCTGCGCCAACAGCAAGCACCATCAGGATACGGCGCGCCCGCTTGTCCGTATCTGCAACGATGAGACCGGTCAAAAACGTCATGACGGGCAGCGCTATATACAGAAGCGAAGTCAGTGTGTCGGCCGGCGCGACTGATATCGTATCTCTTGAGGCACCGGCGAGCGCGTTTGCATCCTTCCAGATCGGATTGATGAGGGATGGCCACGGGATGCGGATGGTCTGGATGATGATCCAGACCGAAGTAGCGATAAAGAGAAGCAGCGCCCACACGAAGACCCAGTGAGCACGCCGGGGCTCTCCGAAAAGCAGGAGTGCCGCGAGGCTCAGCGCGAACATGCAGATCGCGACGGCCGCGAAAGGCGTTGCATCGACCAGACCGAACGGAATGACAGCAACCAGCACCACCGTGCTGTAGAGGCCGGCAAATATGGTCTTCAATCTATCCGTCACAGCCACGGCCAAACTTTGAAAGGTCGGCCGCCCCTCCGGCGCCGCCGTGCTTGTCTCTGCAAGAATTCCGCGACTTTTGCAACCCTGCCCAATTCTGGTGCGACAATCGCACCAGAATTGGTGGCGGCACATTCGATCGCTTCGAAAAAACGCACTTCGTTAAAATTGTTGGGAACGATTTAAAAGGATCGAGAATGCTCCCTCCGTATGTTCCCCGTCATTGGCTGGAGCTGAACAGAACTTCGACCAAGGATCAAAAGCCGGATTTCAACCGGCATGGGCATTTGACCGTGTAGCGGTCGTCGAAACGGGGTAAGAAAATGTTTAAGCACGCACTGATTACCGCGGTGACGCTTGCATCTCTGTTTGTGGTTCAGACCGCGCAGGCGGCCGGTCCCGGCGGTATTGCCCGCGGATTGAAGGCAGCGCCGGCATTCAGCTACATTTCTGAAAAGCGCCGTACGACAGCACCTTTCGCGCATGTGATGTTCTGCGCGCAAAATCCCAATGAGTGCGTGGCACGCGGCGGAGCTTCGGAAGTTTCGCTGAGCGCGTTCGCAAGCAAGCAGCTTCGATCGGTCAATGCCTCGGTTAACCGCTCGATCCGCCCGGTCAATGACCGCCCCGATGAGGGCGATGTCTGGCAGGTGAATGTGAAATCCGGTGACTGCGAGGATTTTGCGCTGACGAAGCGTGATCATCTCATCGCCATGGGGTGGTCGCCGAAGGCGCTGCGTATCGCCGTTACCAAGACGCCCTATGGCGAAGGCCACGCTGTTCTCGTCGTCAAGACCGATCAAGGCGATCTGGTGCTCGACAACCGTACGAACGCGATCAAGGGCTGGAAGGATACGGATCTTCGCTGGCTGATGATCCAGTCGGGCGACAACCCGCGGGTCTGGTACGAACTTTAATTGAAATCTGCCGTCGCAGACGAAACGGGCCGCACGAGTGGTTTTGAGCGTAGTCGTTATTCTCTTATCAAGAACATGGATAGCGTGACGCACATCGCGTCACGCTTTGGGTTCTCTGACAAAAGCATCACTTTCCCCGGGTACAAGCTCCAGCGGCCAAATCCGGTTGTGCAAACCACTGCGGTAGATCTCCGAATAGGCAGGCATGCTTGCAAGCAAGGTTTCGGCAAGTGCTGCACCGAGGTCAGGCAGCGACATGCGGAAGCAGGTAAGCGTCGGCTGCAGGAATTTGGCGCGGGGCTCCTCGCGGAAGCCGATGACGGCGAGATCGCGGCCTGGGACGATGCCGGCTTCGACAAGGCGGCGGTAGAGGCCGATCGCCATCAGTTCGTAGATCAGGATGATCGCCGTCGGCCTGTCTTTGATCCGCAGCAGCTCGTCGCCAGCCTGATAGCCGCCCTGTTCGCTGGATTTCACGCGGATCACCAGCTTCGGATCATATTTGATGCCATGCTTTTCCAAAGCCTTCCGGTAAGCATCGACAAAGACATAGCCGAGATTGATTTCACCCGATGGTGCGGCAATCGCGATGCGACGATGGCCTTTGGCCACTAGACGGTCGACGGCGCAAATCGCAACACCTTCGAAATCTAGGTCGATCCAGGTGTAGTTGCCGCCTGAAGAGCTGCGGCCAAGCGCCACGAAGGGAATCTTCGTCTTGATGAGAAGATCGATGCGCCTGTCGATGCGCTGCGTCGCAGAAATGATCATGGCATCGACGACGCGGCGCGCCACCATGCGCTTCAGATATTCGTAGGGGTCCTCATCGCTGGGGCAGGGGAGCATGACGAGATCGAGCTTATGTCGCGAGAGCACGCTCTGGAGCCCGCCAGTGACGCCGAGGAAGAAGTTGTCGCTGTTTTCAACCGTTTCCGTGCTGGATTCGATCATCAGACCGATGACGTTGGTTGTTCCCTGACGAAGGCTGCGGCCGGATTGATTGGCGACGTAACCGAATTCTTCGGCAGCGGCCAGCACCCGCTTGCGCGTCTCCTCGTTAACATCGGCCTTGCCGTTCAGCGCACGCGAAACCGTCCCAATCGATATATCGAGATGTTCTGCGAGCTGGCGGATACCCTTCATCTGAGCGATCTTTCTTCCGATGCGATCATCTCATCTTATTGCCATGGGAAAACGTTTACGGAAAGCATTTGCCATGAAGGCGGAATGTATTTTTGCACGCTTCGAAAAAAATCTTGTTGCTGCATCGCCGAAGGTTTTGCCTAAGCGCCCGTTCGCATTGTGATTTTTCGCAGCATTTTGTCGAAACGCACTGGCATTGACAGCAGCAAACGTTTCCGCTTAGTATCGTAAACGTTTACGGAAGGCGTTTCGGGAGGAATCTGAAGCGCACCGCTGGAGGAAATCGTGAAATTGAATGCCGTTCTGTGCGGGTGCGGAGCTATGTCTAAAGGCTGGCTGCGTGCTATCAAGGAAACGCCTGATCTTGCCGAAGCAATCGAGGTCGTCGGCCTCGTCGACGTCAATCCGGCTGCTGCCGAGAAACTCGCCGAGGAATTCGGCTTGAACGCGCCTCGTATCGGCACTGACCTCGCTGCCGTCATCGCCGAAACCAAGGCGGACATCGTCTTCGACGTCGTTATCCCGACCGCACGTTTCAATGTCGTGTCAACGGCCATGAAGGCCGGCTGCCATGTGCTGAGCGAGAAGCCAATGGCGACTTCGCTTGCCGAAGGCGCAGCACTTATCGATCTCGCCGCCGAAACTGGCAAGATCCATGCGATCATTCAGAACCGTCGTTTCATTTCCGGTGTGCGCCGCCTGCGTCGCTTCGTCGAAAGCGGCGCGATCGGCGAGTTGACCGGCATTCATTGTGACTTCTTCATCGCTCCCCATTTTGGCGGCTTCCGTGAAGAGATGGACAATGTCCTGCTGCTCGACATGGCGATCCACACTTTCGATGCCGCCCGCTACGTGGCCGGCAAGAAGCCGCTCGCCGTCTACTGTGTTGAGCGCAATCCCAAAGGGTCCTGGTATCGGCATGGTGCCTCGGCCAATGCCACCTTCGAATTCTCTGACGATGTGGTCTTCACCTATCGCGGCTCCTGGTGCGCCGAGGGTGAGCGCACGAGCTGGGAAAGCCAGTGGCGCATCGTCGGCTCGAAGGGCATGCTGATCTGGGATGGTGAGGATGGTTTCAAGGCTGCCGTTTCGGCTAACGAGCCCGGTCTCCTTCACGGCTTTTCACCCGTCGAGGTTCCCGCACCCGAGCGTGCCGAAGAAACCCACGGTCATGCCAGCGTGATCGCCAGTTTCGTCGAAGCGATCCGCACCGGCAAGCGGCCGGAGACGGCCAGTTCCGACAATATCAGAAGCCTCGCCATGGTCTTCGGTGCGATCGAAAGCGCCAGGACCGGGCGTCGCGTCGAAATTTCAGCATAAGGATAGATGACGTGAGCAACCCCGCCAAAGCCATTCGTATCGGTACCATGGTCAGCGCCTCCAAGGGTGGCGCCGACAAGCGCATTGCCCAGATCGCCGATATGGGTTTTGAAAGCTTCGAGCCTTTCTTCTGGCAGACCACAAACGGCCAGGATCTCGCCGAGCTTGGTAAGCGCAGTGTTGAGGCGATCGGCGATCGCGATATCACCATCTCGACGCTCGGCATGTTCGGCAATCCGCTCGAAGAGACCGAGATCGACCTGCAGACGCTGCAGGGCTGGAAGGACTGCATCGATAATGCCCACCATTTTGGTGCCACCTGCGTCGCCGGTTTCACCGGCCGCATCCGCAACAAGCCGCTGACGGACAGCCTGCCGCGCTACAAGCAGATCTGGAGCGAGCTTGCCAAGCGCGCGGCCGACAAGGGCATCAAGATTGCCTTCGAAAATTGCGCCATGGACGGCAACTGGGCGACCGGCGACTGGAATATCGCCCATAATCCCGACGCCTGGGAGCTGATCTTCAACGAAACGCCCGATGACAATATCGGTCTCGAATGGGAGCCGTGCCATCAGATGGTTTATCTGATCGAGCCGCTGCCGCAGATCCGCAAATGGGCAAAGAAAATCTTCCACGTTCACGGCAAGGACGCGACGATCCGCTGGGATGTGATCAAGGAACACGGCATCTTCGGCAAGGAGAAGTTCGTCTTCATGCGCACACCGGGCTTCGGCGACAGCAATTGGACCGACATCATTTCCGAACTGCGGCTTGCCGGCTGGTCCGGCTCGATCGACATCGAAGGCTGGCATGACCCGGTCTATCGTGATGCGCTGGAAATGACCGGTCAGGTCTATGCACTCAATCATCTCAAACATGCCCGGGGCGGTGACTTCGTCGTTGATCCGGTATGAGACAACATGGCCGGCACGGAGGACATGCCGGCCATTCTCAAGGATAACCACAAAGGAGGAGAACTATGGCTATCCGCAAATTTGCAGTTCTGGGCGCGTTGGCGCTCGCAGGCGTCTCGCTCTTCGGTCTTTCCGCCAAGGCGGAAGACGTCAAGCTGACGCTCTGGTCGCTCGACAAGGACATCCAGCCGGCGCCGAACCTGGTCAAGGAATTCAATGACCAGCACAATGGTATCACCATTGAATATCGCCTGATCCAGTTCGATGACGTCGTCACCGAAGCGATGCGCGCCTATGCCACCGGCCAGGCGCCCGACATCATCGCCGTCGATAATCCGGAACATGCGCTTTTCTCGTCGCGCGGCGCCTTCCTTGATCTGAGCGACATGATCAAGAATTCCAAGGTCATCAAGCCTGAGAACTACTTCCCGGGCCCGCTGAAGTCGGTTGAATGGGATGGCAAATATTTCGGCGTGCCGAAGGCGACGAACACGATCGCTCTCTACTATAACAAGGACATGTTCAAGGCGAAGGGTCTCGACCCGAACAAGCCGCCGCAGACCTGGGATGAACTTGTCGAGGATGCTCGCAAGCTGACGGACCCGGCGAAGAACGTCTACGGCATGGCTTTCTCGGCAAAGGCGAACGAGGAAGGCACTTTCCAGTTCCTGCCCTGGGCGCAGATGGGCGGCGGCAGCTATGAGCACATCAATGCCGACGGTGCGGTCAAGGCGCTCGAAGTCTGGAAGACGATCATCGACGAGAAGCTCGCTTCTCCCGATACGCTGACCCGCGGACAGTGGGATTCGACCGGCACCTTCAACTCCGGCAATGCCGCCATGGTCATCTCCGGTCCCTGGGAGCTGGACCGTATGATGAAGGAAGCCAAGTTCGACTGGGGCGTCACGCTGCTGCCGGTCCCGAAGGAAGGCGCCGAGCGCTCTTCGGCCATGGGCGACTTCAACTGGGCGGTCTTCTCGACGACCAAGCATCCCGCCGAAGCCTTCAAGGCGCTTGAATATTTCGCCTCGCAGGATGACAAGATGTTCAAGAATTTCGGCCAGCTTCCGGCCCGTTCCGACATCTCGATCCCGGAGACCGGCCAGCCGCTGAAGGACGCCGCCCTCAAGGTCTTCCTCGAGCAGCTGAAATATGCCAAGCCGCGCGGTCCGCATCCGCAATGGCCGAAGATCTCCAAGGCGATCCAGGATGCAATCCAGGCGGCACTCACCGGCCAGATGAGCCCGAAGGACGCGCTTGATCAGGCTGCCGACAAGATCAAGGCAGTGCTCGGCTAACACCCGCATCACCGGATGGCCATCGGCCATCCCACCCTTTTCCTCCCGGCAGGGGCTGTCTCCCGCGAAAGCGCCAGGCAGCCCCGTTCGGAGCAATGGAGGACCCATGAGAAGGATCCTTTCCAGCGTCAGGGATGGCCGCGGTTTCGATATCGTGCTCGTCGCCTTTCCGCTCGGTTTTCTGTTCCTGATGGCAGGCTTGCCGCTCATCTACAATGTGGTGATGAGCTTCCAGGAGGTTGATATGTTCAGCCTCGGTACCTTCTCGCGCCCTTGGGTGGGTTTCAAGAATTACGTGGATCTTTTCGCGCAGCCGGAAACGCTGCCGATCCTCTACAATACCGCGATCTTCGTCGTTGGCTCGATCGCTGGCCAGTTCCTCATCGGCTTTGGTCTGGCGTTGTTCTTCTGGGTCAACTTTCCGGGCGCCTCCTGGCTGCGCGGCCTCTTTCTCGTCTCCTGGGTCATGCCCGGCCTCGTCGTCGGCGCGATCTGGAACTGGATCCTCTCGGGCGATTTCGGCGTGCTGAACTTCATCCTGAAGGAAAGCGGCATCATCTCCGGCAACATCTTCTGGCGCTCGGACCCGCATTATTCGCTTTACGCCGTCATCATCGCCAATATCTGGCTCGGCACGTCCTTCAACATGATCCTCCTGTCCGTCGGCCTTTCCGGCATTCCGGGCGATCTCTATGAGGCTGCCGAACTCGATGGCGCCACGGCCTGGCAGCGCTTCTGGACGATCACGCTGCCGATGATGCGCTCGACGATCGGCGCCATCATTGCGCTCGGCCTGATCTTCACATTGCAGCAGTTCGACCTTTTTGCCGCCATCACTTCAGGCGGACCGAACAACTCTTCCAACGTCACGCAATACTGGGCCTGGGATTTGTCTTTCCGCCAATATGATTTCGCCAAGGGCGCGACCATTTCCGTCATCATGATCGTCTTCGTGATGTTCGCCTCTGTCGTCTACGTGCGCTCAACCCGTCATGAGGTGCGCGGATGAGCGAGACTGCACGTAATCGCCTGATGCTCGTGATCGCCATCATCATGGCGGCGATCTATCTGTTCCCGCTCTACTGGATGTACATCACCGCGCTGAAAAGCGGCTCGGAGATGTTCGCCACCCCCCCGAGCTTCTGGCCGGCCTCGCCGCAATGGAGCACCTACGCCTATGTCTGGGAGAGCCGGAACATGGGGCTTTATCTCTGGAATTCGCTGGTGATTGCGATCGGTGCGGTGGTGATCATCACCGTGCTGGGGGTCGGCTGCGCCTATGTGCTCGCACGCTACCGCAATATCTGGGTAGATATCGGCCTCTTTCTCATCCTCATGCTGCAGGTTCTCCCGGCTTCACTGATGATCACGCCGATCTTCGTCGGCTTCTCGCAGATAGGCATGCTGAACTATCCAAGGCTTGCCGTCATCATCGCCATTGCCGCAAAGAGCATGCCGTTCTTCGTGGTACTGGTGCGCGCCACTTTCATGGCGGTTCCGATGGAGCTCGAAGAGGCGGCCCTCGTCGACGGCAATTCGCGTGTTGGCGCCTTCTTCAACATCGTGCTGCCGCTGGCCCGCAACGGCATCCTGGTCAGCGCCATTCTCATCTTCATGCAGGCCTTTGGCGAGTTCGTCTATTCCAAGTCGATGATCCAGGCGGCCGAGCTTCAGCCGGCAAGCGTCGGGCTCAATTCCTTCATGGGGCCGAACACCAATGAGTGGAACAACATCATGGCCTACGCCACGATGTATGTAACGCCGATCCTTGCCATCTTCGTTCTCTTGCAGCGCCGCATCGTATCCGGCCTCACTTCGGGAGCCCTCAAATGACCCCTCAGATCGAGCTTGCCGGCGTCAACAAATATTACGGCGCCTTCCACGCACTGAAGAATATCGATCTCTCCATCGCCAAGGGCACCTTCGTCGCGCTCGTTGGCCCTTCCGGCTGCGGCAAGTCGACCCTGCTGCGCTCGCTGGCCGGGCTGGAAACCATCTCCGATGGCAGCCTGAAGATTGCCGGCGCGCTGATGAACGGAGTGCCGCCGCGTAAACGCGATGTCGCCATGGTATTCCAGTCCTATGCGCTCTATCCGCATATGACCGTTGAGGAAAACCTCACTTACAGCCTGCGCATGCGCGGCGTTGCAAAGGTGGAGGCGAAGAAGGCAGCTGAGGAGGTCGCGGCCACTACAGGCCTTTCGCATCTGCTAAAGCGCTATCCGCGTGAGCTCTCCGGCGGTCAGCGCCAGCGCGTCGCGATGAGCCGCGCCATCATCCGCCACCCGAAGGCCTTCCTCTTCGATGAGCCGCTATCCAATCTCGATGCGGCCCTGCGCGTCCATATGCGCAAGGAGATCCGCGCGCTGCACGATCGTCTGCATGCGACCTCGGTTTATGTGACGCATGACCAGATCGAGGCGATGACCATGGCCGATCATGTCGTTGTCATGCGCGACGGTATCATCGAGCAGCAGGGCAGGCCGCTCGACCTTTACGACAAGCCCGCCAATAAATTCGTTGCAGGTTTCATCGGCTCGCCCGCGATGAACTTTATTCCGGCGATTGCCGGCGAGGATGGAAAAAGCCTGACGCTCGATCTCGGCGCGCTCAGGCCGCAGATCGCCATCGACCATCAGATCCAGCCAGGTCGCAGGGTCACCGCCGGTGTCCGTCCCGAGCATATCGGCATCACCAATCAGGGGCAGGGGAGCTTTGACGTGCCGGTCGCGGTCGTCGAATCCACGGGTTCCTCGACCTTCATCACTGCTGCGACCACACCCGAAATGACGATCGTCGAAACGGGCAGGGGATCGGTTCACCCGGGCCAGACAATCGGCCTCACAGTCGATCCGGCGCAGGTACATCTCTTTGACGAGACGAGCGGCGTCAGAATTTGAGATCTGGTTTCGGGCTGATCGGTTCCCGCAGAAACCCACTGCGGGACACTGCCGGACCATGACTTATCAGTGATAGATCTGATTGCCATATTCTCGGCCGCGATGATCGTCGGCCGAGCCGTTGCCGTGCTTATCGAGCGAGCGAAGCCGGCACAGCTTGCTTAGCTGCCACCTCTGTATCGTGCGGTCGTTCGTCGGAGTTTGCCCATACGGCCACAGCAAGTCCTGCGACTATAAAGTAGGGCAGTTTGCTTGAAAGCCTGAGCCTGCCGGAAACGGCATTGCCCCGGGTGCATTCAAAGCCGGACATTTCTGGGGTCATCAGTACCTGTCTCGTGTGAATATCACGCCGCAAACATAGTACATGCAGCGATTCGAATGAACCCCCAGATTAGGGGATATACAAGAAGTTGCTGACATCAGGCAGATCAGTGTCCGCCCTGATGGCCCGAACCCTCGCCAAGATCGGTCTTGCGCGGGATGAAGGCGAGCGGCAGAACTGCGAGCGACAGCCACATCAGCGTGTGGAAAACGTCGATATAGGCGAGATAACTCGCCCGGGACAAGCTGCAGAAGATTGCCGGCTTCGACGCCGGATATCTGTCGCTCTCGATCGAAGCGCGATAATGATGTCTGTGATGGGAAAATGTCGGACCCAACAAGCGAGCGCATCATGATCGACCGTTACATCAAACCTCGGGACGAAGCGCTGACATCGGATGACCTCGCCACATGCCAAAATGTGCTGGATGTGCTGAAGGCCGAGTTCGGGCTTGCCGATGACGACGAAGATGTGGCCCGTTCGGCCGCGATCATCATCGAGCTCTACCGTCAGGGCGTGCATGACGAGGAACGATTGAAGACGCTGGTCTTTGCCACGCGCGGCAAGATCTGAAGCCAGCACGTCTTCAATGTGGATGGATCGATCTGGTTTGTCATCCGCCCAAATCCTACCTTTATCGCGCGACATCAGCGCTGCTGTTGCGATTGAAGCCGCAAGCGTTGCTGCCAACCCGCCCGCATCAGGAGGTCTTATGAGAAGTTTGATTTTAGCGGCTGCCTTCTTAGTCCCCACAGCTGCCTTTGCTCTCGACGCCGTGGAGGTCAACGCGCGCGACCATTCCTGCCGCGAGCTCGCGCAGATTATCCAGCAGAAAAAGGCCGTCTTTGTTCGCATGGGCATCGGAGGCCGGAGCTTCCGTTACCCGCCTGCGCGATGCCGGCTGGGCGACAAATATGATGTCGCAAGGGTGCGCGCCGCCAATGGGGAAATGTGCGTGCTCGACTACGAGTGCGTTTACGACCCGCAATCCTTCTACAACCGCTTTCCCAAGTAATGCTTTCTATCGCTCCGCCGCCGCGGCGTAGACGACCTGAAGCTCCATCTGTACCGCATCCATGAACAGGGCGGCCTGCCGCGAGAGTTCGTGATCGCTGCAGCCCTG
This sequence comes from Rhizobium sp. CF142, assembly GCF_000281145.1. Lineage (NCBI taxonomy): Bacteria > Pseudomonadati > Pseudomonadota > Alphaproteobacteria > Hyphomicrobiales > Rhizobiaceae > Rhizobium > Rhizobium sp. CF142. Next base: position 80,710 of record NZ_AJWE01000109.1, read on the forward strand.
TTCTCTCAAATTGGTCGCGAACCCGGCCATCTCCGACCGCCAGAAGCGGTTGGCGGCCTCGCCGTGAAGGTTCTGAAGGGCCTCGGCGCAGCGCCTGATATCGGCTGTGCGTCGGTCGGCGGGAAACTGCAGAAGCGGCATGCTATCTCCGTCATTGCTGGGCGAATCGCCAAGTGTCCCGCAGAATGGCTGTGAGTTCTTCACAAGTGGTGAAGCCGATCGCGCGGACACGACTCCTCAAATGCTGCCCGTTCGTTCGATGTCACCCGACATCACTGAAAATTGACAGGATGCAGTCTGGCAGCACGCGCCGTCGCGCCAAGCTATTATGTTAGAGTTCTCGGCATAACGCAGTGATGGGAAGTGATGATGCTGACAACACTTGCGATGCTCGCGAGCCTGTCCGGCGCTGCCGCAACGATCGCGCAATCAAGCCAAAACGAAGTCGATGTCGAGCTGGTGCTGGCCGTCGATACGTCTCGCTCGATGGATTACGAAGAGGTCCGCATCCAGCGCGAGGGCTATGTCGAGGCGTTGCGGCACAAGGAGTTCCTCGACGCCGTGAAAGGAGGCCTGACCGGGCGGATCGCCGTCAGCTATTTCGAATGGGCCGGCTATGTCGTGCCCGGTTCCGTCATCGACTGGCAGGTGATCGAGACGCAAAAGGATGCGCTGGATTTTGCCGACAAACTGGAGGCGCGGCCGATTGCTACCCAGCGCCGTACATCCATATCCGCTGCGATCGTTCAAGGCGCGTCGATGCTTGCCGCGAGCCCCTATCAGGGGAACCGCGAGGTGATCGACGTTTCCGGCGACGGTCCCAACAATTCCGGCGATCCCGTCACACCTGCACGAGATGCGGCTCTGGAGGCGGGCATCGTCATCAACGGACTGGCCATCATGCTGCGACCATCCGATGTGCCCGAGGGGCTCGACAAGTATTACGGCGATTGCGTGATCGGCGGTCCCGGCTCCTTCGTTTTGCCTGTCCATAAGATCGAGGATTTTGCCGTTGCCGTCCGCAGGAAGCTGATCTGGGAAATCAGCGGGCTCGAACCGCCAGCGCGGGTCCGAAAAATTGCGACGAACCAGCCTACAACGGACTGCCTTATTGGCGAGAAAACTTGGCAGAATTTCTTCGACCGCTAACCGCGTACCTCCGAGATTATTGAGACGCCTGCAGTTCTGCGGCCTGGTTCAGTTGTGGCAGAACTTCCCGTGCGATGATCTCAAGATCGGTGAGAGCCTTGCGCCCATTGACGAGCAGGTTGAAGGCAACGTGGTGAACGCCGAGATTGCGAAGGGCGGCAAGAGTGGCGAGCAATCCCTCTGGTCCGGTCCGATAGCCGAGATTGATCTCGTCGATATGGTCTGATGGCGTATCCAGGAGATCAAGGGCCATGGCCTGACCCATGCCCCGGAATTCGGTGGTCGTGCGCTGTACCGCCCCATGCCACAGGGCTATCCGGTCCTTCTGTGCGGCAAGGGGCCGGTGGTAGGTCATCCAGGCGCCCGCATTTCTGGCGATCCATTCGAGTGATTGCGAGGACGAACCGACGGCGACCAGTGGAAGGCGCCGCCCGCTGCGTGGACGGATTTCGAATTGGTCTTCACTTGTCTGCGAGCCGATATGTCCGTTAAGCGCATTGCTGAGTGCAGCCCAGTTGGACCGAAACAATTCGCGCCGGTCATCGACATTGCGGTCGAAGGCCGCAAATTCCGACGGACGGTCGCCTGAACCAAGGCCGAGAACAAACCTGCCCGATGATAGGGCGTCCATCGACAGAGCCGCTTTGGCGACATGAAGCGGATGGCGCAAGGGCAGAACGATTGCGCCGGTCGCCAATGCGATCGAACGGGTAGATGCCGCCAGTGCGCCAAGCAGCACCCATGGGTCGGAATGTCCGACGGGATCCGGATAGGCGGGACTGTTCAAGGGGACGTCGCGGACCCAGATTGCCGAGAAGCCAAGCTCATCGGCGCGGCGCGCAAGCTCCAGCTGAAGGCCGAAGTCGATGTCGTGCCGCTCTCGCTCCTGCATGGGGAGAACGACACCGATCGTCAGCCGTGAATCTTCGAAGAGCATCAGTCATGTCCAGCACTGCCCAAATGCACTTGGGTGATCCGGGCAAGCTTTGCAATAGGATGAGATGCTGCGGCTACCAGAGGGCGACCGGCGCACTTGCGAGAAACTGTTCGAGAGCGGAAGCGACCGCGGGGGCGACAGCCAAGATCTCCTCATGGGTGGCGAAGACGAGCAGCCCCAGCAATGAAATCATCGATCCGACTTCCAGGGCGGACATCGGTTTGGCCTCGGACAATGGAACGCTAATGGGTAGAGCGACGATGGGTGGCCGGGTCGCATTTTGTCTATTGTCGTTTGCGGGATGGAACAGGCGGACAGGACGAGGGTGAGCGAGACGGGATTTACTGCATATTCCAGGATAGGTTTCGCAGACTGAGCTAGACATCGAATGTGCCCCTGATCGGTTTTGGAGGATCGTAGGGATCACGTGGGCCTTCGGCGGGCCGCCTTCAACTATACTCACGGATAGGAAACTGCCTCAGAAGAGGCCATTAGTCTGCTTCGTCATGCGTTTTGTGCATAGGTGAGCTGTAGTCTGAACGCTACTCATTCTTGCAACCCCATATTATATATTTCTCATCAAAGCGAACGAAGCGCCGCTACCTGGCAGCTGTCGCTGGACCCACGGAAAGGGGATTACAATGAACATTGCACGCACCTTCAACAACTGGCGCAAGTATCGTCAAACCGTTACTGAGCTTGGCCGTATGTCGAGCCGCGAACTGAACGACCTGGGCATTGCTCGCGGCGATATCCGCGACGTTGCACGCGCCGCTGTCGGCCGCTAAGACCAGTTCCTAATGAATGCCAAACGCGCTCGCCTGATGAAGGCGGGCGCGTTTTTGCGTCATATGAGCCCTTCTTCTGACGCATAGCGCATGGCAGCTTTGCAAATATGTGCCTAGAAGACTGGCAGGGACCGGCCTATATTCTGGTTCAACGAAGCGATGAAACTCCTCCCTCGTCGCTTTGTATGAGACGCGGCTTACCTCCTCCCAGCGTCTACGTGGCGGCATCCTCCTCCCGTCGCCACGCGTCATAAAAGGCGTCTGCTGGATCTCCTCCCCCGGCAGACGCCTTATTCTATTTGGGCGACGGCGGATACTAGACCGGTATTGGCGGTCATCGATCATGATCCATCAGGTGGAAGGGCTATCCTTTGACGGCTCCCGCCACGGGCGACCGGGTGCGATCGGATCGCTTGCCGGAAATGTTTCCTCAAGCGACTCCTCGAGAAAATCGTCCTGCTCCTGTTCGGAGGCGTCGGTGTCGTTAGGCTTGTTGGCAGCTTCGGCAGCTTTGATCATTTCAATCCCCTTGATGCTTGGTTTGGCGAAAGTAGCAAGCCCGGCGGCACTTCGGCACTAAACTGTCGGATAGGGCGAGCCGCGATGCGCTTCGGGTCAGCGATTCCGGAAGACCGTGCAGGCAACACCGGCAGCGCGGATCGTGCTGCAGAGCTTGGTGGCTTCGGCGCGTGTCTCACGGCCGATTCTCGCGGCATAGCGCGGGCGATAGCCGAAGTTTCCGCCCCTCTGGCGCACGATCAAGGCGCGCTCGGCGTTCAGCGGTTCGGGAAGCTTTGTGAGTGATATGGTGAAGAGCCGGTCGGCCACGGACGGATTGTAATGGGCGGCAAGCTGTACGCCCCACGGCGCCCAGTCGGCCGATCCGGTCAGGACCGGTTCATTCATTTGTCGGGTTTCGGCAAGCGCTATGCATGCGTCACGGAACGGCATGCCGTCCCGCAGCTCCGGCGCAGCGGTCTCCGGAGGGCTGTCCCGCCAGGTCTCGACGGTCTGCCCGGTAATCGCGAACACATAGTCGCGGGTCTCGATCGGCAGGCGGTCGGAGGAGAGAAACCGGCTGAGGCCGGATTCACCGGCATTATAGGCAGCGGCAGCAAGTCCGAGATTGCCGAAACGAAGCCTGAGTTCGTCGAGGTAGCTGGACGACGCTTTGAGCGCCTGGACGACGTCGAAGCTGTTTTCCAATGCCCTCAGCCGAGCAGTGCCCGGCATGAATTGGGCAATCCCCTCCGCGCCCTTCGGGCTGACCGCTTCTGGGCGGAACAGGCTTTCGCGCCAGATCAGCCGGGCGAAGAAGGCAGGTGGGATGTTATGGATCGCTGCGAAACGGTCCATGACCGTGCAGAGATCGGCATTGAAGTGATCTTTTCGAATGCAGAGCGTTTGCCCGTCACCGGCGTCCCCCTGGTAGAGGCAAGCCGCTTCGGGAGCGGATGGCTCGGCGGCGCTGGCCGCGGCCGCCACGATAACCCACGCTGCGGAAACCAGCGCCGCAGCCACTAAGCCTATGCCGCATCTCATCATCGCCAAACCTTGCCTGGCGACATCGTCGCGGTTTTCAGGCAAGACGGCAAGCTTCCTTCGTCACTCCCGCGGCCCTAGCCGCGGGCGACAGGCCTCAGTGCACAACGGTCAAGATCGCAATGCCGGCTTCAGCTGCCGCACGGCGAATGGCGTCCTGCAGTTCGCCAACATCGATCTGTCCGCTGATCGCATCGACGCAGGCCTTGACGGCCACGACATATTCCTCGCCGTCTTCCGACGGCCAGTCCGTTATCAAAACCTCAGCGGCGTCTCTCAACGTTCTGAGGACCCTGTATTTTTCCCGGCCACCCAGCATCAGCACAAGAGGGGGGAAGCGCTCGTATGTGTTCCATTCCATTACACTTGGTCTCCCCAACGTAAGGATATTGGTAACGTTGCAAGAACCATACCGATCGCGTGTGAAAATTTTGCATCCGACAACTTTAGGGTTGCGGGTCGATTTTGGGGTTCGGGTAACACTCAAAAATGGAGATGAAAACTCAAGTTTTTATTGCGTCTCGTTCCGGCCTTCGCTAAAGAAGGATCGTCATTGGCTGGAGACGCTCCGCCACGTAAGCGTTAACGTCACTCAACGCGTATGATCGAACGGCTTTGCGGCTTCGATCTGCGCGACTGTGTCCTGCGGATCGTTTCCCAAAGCCCCGGAAGGACATGATGGATAGCAACCAATCCACAAACCACCCGTTCCCTGCGCCTATTATCGAACGGGTTCGCCATGAATTGCGCCGCCGTTTGCTGACGGTTGAAAGCGTGGCCGATATCACGCCCGGCATGCGGCGCATCGTGCTGACGGGCGAAGACCTCGCCGATTTCACCAGCCTTGCACATGACGATCACATCAAGATCATCGTGCACGGCGCCGATGGCGCCGAGGAACGTCGGGACTACACGCCGCGCCGCTATGATAACGCTGCCCGCAGCCTGACGATCGACTTCGCCCTGCACGAGGCCGGTCCGGTCACGCAATGGGCAATCGACGCCAAGGTCGGCACTTCTCTTGAGATCGGTGGCCCGCGCGGCTCAGCCGTGGTTGCCGGGAGTGTGAAGACATGGCTTTTGGTCGGCGACGAGACGGCTTTGCCCGCCATCGGCCGGCGCATCGAGGAGAGCGGGGCCGATACGACCATTGTGGCAATCGCCGCAGTCGCAGGCCCTGAAGAAGAACAATCCTTTGACACAGCTGCAGCGCTCACAACGCGTTGGGTTTACCGTCCTCTCTCTGATGCGACGAATGCCGAGCCACTGATTGCTGCCCTGGCAGGTATCGACATCGTTCCCCAGACCTTCGTCTGGATTGCAGCCGAAGCGTCGGTGGTGCGGGCAATCCGTGCCTATCTCGTCGAAGAGCGCGACTATCCGCTGAGCTGGATCAAGGCCTCGGGCTACTGGGTCAAGGGCAAGGCCGATACGACCGAGAAATTCTGATAGCCGAGAAAATTCCTTGGCTCCGCCATATCGCTCCTGCCAGCCGGCCGGAGCGACCTGGAGGCGCCCTCATTTGAACTCTGCGCCGGAATCTCGAACGAATGCCGGTGTTCCTGCGAACGAGACGATGCAGGAGTTGATGGATGACGACGATCGCGACGATGCGGCTCTGTTGCAGGGCGCGGGTGAGAGCGGTGACATTCTTACGCGACACTAGTCGCGCATAGGTAGATTATTTCTCGGTTCGCTCCAGCAGAATTCGGGCTTCCTCGAAGCGGCGTTTTCGATCGGCATCATCTTCACCTGGCGAATAACAGGTGTTCGATACGCAGAACCGCGCAAGATGATGCGGCTTGTCAACTTTGTCGAATTCGCATTCGAACGTATCGGTCATCTCGCCCGGCGCTGTTCCCGATCGCGTCGAATAGGTCATGCGAACACCCGGTGGCTTGAGTTCCGGGAAGGATTGAACCGTGCCGATCGAAAGCTGATCGCTCATGAAGAAGCCCTTGGCGACTGATTGGCATGTTGCTTCCAGATCCGGGGATTGCGCGAAAGCTGCCGCCGGAGAGAGGATAATGCCGAATAATACTAGATGTTTACGCAAGGGCGTCTCCTCATGGCATCGTTCAGAGTGAGGTAGCGCCAATACGACAAAAACAAGTGGGGCGCCTCAGGCGGCGCCGGAAAAATCTTCCGACAGCAGGCCGAGCAACTCTTCGCGATCCCGCACACCGAATTCGAACCAGTCGACCAGAGCTTTCGCCTTTACCATTCCGAGATTGCTGCTACGGCTGCAACGCGCGGCCGCGCACCATTCCTGATGAATGCCGTCGAGAAAATTCATTGTCTCCGACGTCAGCGCTTCCTTCGGCCAAACCGTTCGCGTCATCGCTTTGCTCCCTCGTGCGGTCACACACTAGATGACCTATGGTTGAGGGCAATGGCGAGAATGCAACACCGACGGATTAGTTGTCATGGCCGCTGCGCCGTCGCGCAACAGAAAAGCGGCAGGCGTTGAGGCCTGCCGCATGTCGTCACGTACCCTCTGGACGAGGCAATCAGCCTTCCAGCCACTTCACCTGTTCGGGCGTCAGCCTGATATTGAGCGCCGAAAGGCTGTCTTCCAGCTCGGCGATCGTGCGCGGTCCGATCAGCGGGATGACGGGAAACGGCTGGGCGATGACATAGGCAAGCGCAATGTGGATCGGATGCCGGCCAAGCTCTTTGGCAAGCGCGATTGCTCGGTCACGCCGCTCGAAATTACGATCCGAATACCAGCAGCGAACAATCTCCTCGTCATCGCGCTTGTCGCGGCCGGCACGGTCGGTGAAGAAGCCACGACCCTGGCTCGACCAGGCGAAGTTCGGGATCTGCTTTTCGTTCAACCACTTTTTCCACTCATCGTCCGAGGCGGCAACGCAGCCGGCCCAGATCGGATCGAGCATTTCGGCGAGCGAGAAGTTATTGGAAAGGGCGGCAGGTGCTTGCTTCCCGTTCTTCTTCGCATAGGCGATCGCCTCGTCAAAACGCTCACGCGTCCAGTTCGAGCCGCCGAAGATGCCGCGGATGCGGCCGCGCTTGACCTCGGCATCCATGGCATCGACGAATTCGCCGACCGGCACGTCAGTGTTATCGCGATGCATGAAGTAGATATCGATATAGTCGGTCTTCAGCCGGTTGAGAGACTGATCGAGCTGCTTGCTGATGACATCGGGATAGCAGAGCGGCGAGTGGACGCCCTTGCCGATCAGCACGATCTCCTCGCGTGGAACCTGCCGGCTCGTATGCCAGTCGCCGAAGATAGCCTCCGTCTTGCCGCCGCCATAGACGAAGGCGGTATCGAAGACATTGCCGCCGGCTTCATAGAAGGTATCGAGCGTCAGCGAGGCGGCCGCGAAATTCGGGAAGAATTCGAAGCCGAGGGTGACGACCGAGGCCGGCTTGGAAATGCCGGGAATCTGGCGCTGCGGAATGGAGTTGCCGCGCCGGACAGTGCCGCCGGCAATGTTCAGGGTGCGCTTTGCGGCTTTCTCGACGCCATATTCGAGACCAACCGAAGCGCGCCACTGGTCGAGCACCTTGAGATTGTTGATCGAATCCGCCCAGCTCATGCCCGGTGAGCGGAATTCCAGCTCGCCCGCGCGGATCGCGTCACCGGCAGCGTCCGCTTCGAACGAGTAGAGCCAGCGGTCTTCCTTGACTTCGATCGTCTCCTGCTCGCCGCTCCTGAAGATCTCGATCTTGCCGACGCCGCCCTTGTGGCCGGAGGCGAACCAGAAATCGTTGACTTCGATGCGGCCCGCAGACCCGATGATGCGCAGCACATTGTCCTGCTGCGCCATGATCGAGCACGAGACCTCAGCGATGATCTCGTTCGGGAATTTGAGCACGGCCGACGCCCATTCGTCGACGCCGGACTGGCCGAGATGAGCGACACCCGAAACCTTCTCCGGATCGAGGAATGGTTTGCCGGCCACTGCACCGGCAATCAACCGGGCCATGGAAACGGGATAGCCGCCGACATCGAGAATGCCACCGCCAGCCGTTTCGTTGGCAAAAAGGCGGTGTTCCGGCTTGTAGGTGCCCATGCTGAAGCCGAAGCTGGAGCGGATGATGCGGATTTCGCCGATCGTGCCGCTCTTGATGAGCTCGACCAGTTTCTCGGTCTGCGGATGCACACGATACATGAAGGCTTCGCCGGCAAAGACGCCAGCCTTCTTCGCCTCGTAATAGATCGCCTCGGCATCATAGGCCGAGAGAGCGATCGGCTTTTCGACCAGCACATGTTTGCCGGCGCGGATTGCCTTGATGGCCCATTCGGCATGCCCGGTATGGGGCGTGGCGATATAGATCGCGTCGACCTCCTTGTCGGCCAACAGCGCTTCATAACCCTTGACGATACGCGCACCTGGAAAGCCATCGGCAAGGCCTGGCTTGTCGGGATTGCGGGTGGCGATCGCCACGAGTTTGCCGGTGCGCGAATGCGCGACGCCATCGGCAAAAGTGCGGGCGATGGTGCCGGGGCCGATAATGCCCCAGCGGATCGGATTATCTGAAGTCATGACTATCCTCTTTCGTCTTTCGGTCTTGGGATTGCGTTATCGGAGCCGCTTGCCGGCTGCATCGAACAGGAAGGTGCGGGCGGCGGACAGCGACACCGTCAGCCGCTCGGTCTTGCCGAGGCTGCGGGATTCCGGCTGTTCGATGATGAGCTGCTCACCGCCAAAGTTTGCGTAGATGTAGCTGGTATTGCCGAGGTGCTCGGCGACATCGACGGCAACCGTCAGATCCGCTTCTCCCTGACCCGCCTCGCCAAAATGCTCTGGCCGGATGCCGAGCGTGACTGATGTCCCCGATGTGATGGACGGATCGTGCAATGGTACCGTGAGGCGCACCATTCTGTCGTCCGCGAGCGCGACTGTCGCCTTGCCCGCCTGGACCTCGGCCACCTCGGCCTTGAGGAAATTCATCTTCGGCGAACCAACGAAGCCGGCGACGAACTGGTTAGCCGGATCGTCATAGAGGTCGAGCGGCGCGCCGATCTGTTCGATACTGCCGGCGCGCAGAACGACAATCTTGTCGGCGAGCGTCATCGCCTCCGTCTGGTCGTGTGTCACATAGATCATCGTCGTGCCGAGCTGCTTGTGCAGTCTGGAGATCTCGACACGCATCTGTACGCGCAGTTCCGCATCAAGGTTTGATAGCGGTTCGTCGAACAGGAAGACCTGCGGTTCTCGCACGATGGCGCGGCCGATTGCGACGCGCTGGCGCTGGCCGCCGGAAAGCTGCTTCGGCCGGCGCTTCATCAATTCCGTGATCTGCAGGATCTCCGCGACATGGCGCACGCGCCGTTCGGTGTCTGCCTTCGGGTTACCATTCATGCGCAGGCCGAAGCTCAGGTTCTCCTCGACAGTCAGATGCGGGTAGAGCGCATAGGATTGGAAGACCATGGCGATGCCACGGTCGGCCGGCTCGACATCGTTGACGACACGGCCGCCGATCTTCAGCTCGCCGCCGGTGATATCCTCAAGACCGGCGATCATGCGCAGCAGCGTGGACTTGCCGCAGCCGGAAGGGCCGACGAAGACGACGAACTCGCCGTCCTTCACGTCCAGATCGGCGCCGTGAATGATTTCAAGCGCGCCGTAGCGCTTGACGATATTGTTGAGTGAAAGCTCTGCCATAGGCCCCTCGATTATTTGATTGCGCCGGCCGCAATGCCGGCGATGAAGTGACGCTGCAGAGCCACGAAGACGACGAGGATCGGTGCCGTCAAAAGCACCGCACCCGCCATGATGCCGCCCCAGGAAACCTTGGTGAGGCCGATCAGCACGCCGAGCGCCACCGGAGCGGTCATCATGCCGGGCTTCGAATTGATCAGCAGCGGCCAGAGATAATTGTTCCAGGAGGCGAGGAAGAGGATGATCGCCAGTGCCGCCATGGTCGGCCGGGCAAGCGGCAGCGCGATGCGCAGGAAGATCTGCCATTCCTTGACGCCTTCGACGCGGGCTGCATCGAAGAGGTCATTCGGCATCATCGAGAAAGACTGCCGCATGAAGAGCACGCCGAGCGAATTGAAGAGAGGCGGCACGATGAGGGCGATCCAAGTATTGGCGAGCTTGAAGTCGCGCGCCACCATGATGAATTGCGGAATGACGACCACGAAATAGGGCAGGGTGATCGTGCCGAGGATGATGGCGATGACCAGCGAACGGCCGACGAAACGGTACCGCGCGAGCGCCCAGCCGGCCATGGAGGTCAGCATCACCGACAGGGCAGTATAGACGGTGGCGACGACGATGGAGATCACCATGGCGCCTACGAAGTTCGTGTCTGCCTGCAGGTTTCGGAAATTCGCAACGAAATTGGTCGAGGGCCAGAGCACGATCTGCGGGCTGAAGATGCCGTAATCGGGCATGGTCGAGAAAACGAACATCATCCAGAGCGGAAAGAGCCAGATAATTGCGAGCGGCAGCAGGAAGGCGTGCAGGGCGATCTGGCGGATGAGAAGCGATTGCGACTTAGATCTCATTTCGGCTCCCTCCCGACCCAAAGGTTGAGCAGCGAGATCGCGACTGCGAGCGCTGCCATCGTATAGGCGATCGCCGAGGCATAACCGAAGTTCAGTGATGTAAAGCCTTGGCGATAGAGCAGCAGACCAAGTGTCTCCGTGCCACCGCCAGGTCCGCCTCTATTGGTAATGAGGAAAGGTTCGGCAAAGAGCTGCATCGTACCGATGACGGACAGGACCACGCAGAAAAGAATGATCGGCTTCAGGAGCGGCAGGGTGATGTGGAAGAACTGTTGCAGCTTGCTGACGCGGTCGAGCGTGGCCGCCTCGTAGACATCTTCCGGGATCGATTGCAGGCCGGCCAGGATGATGATGGCATTGTAGCCCGCCCATCGCCAGGTGACGGCAATGATGATGACGACCATGGCGGCATTGGCATTGTCGAACCAGGAAACGGGAGAGAGGCCGGCAGCGCCGATCAGCTTGTTGATGATGCCGAAATCGAGATTGAACATCAGCCGGAAGACCGCCGCATAAGCGACCTCGCCAACCACGACCGGCGCAAAAAAGGCGAAACGGAACATGGCGCGTGCTTTCAGAAGCGGCGAATTGAGCAGCACGGCCATGATCGTTGCAAGGGTGATCATGACCGGCACCTGGATAACCAGGATGATGAGCGTGTTATAGACGGCGTTGTAGAAGGCCGGGTCGGCGAAGAGGCGCCCCCAATTGGCCTGAAGGCTGAATTTCCACGGATTGATGCGCGTGTTCTGGAACGAGATCAGAAACGAATTGATGATCGGCCAGACCCAGAAGGCGGCAAAGACCAGAAGATAGGGCGCAAGGAACGCATAGGCGCTGCGGTTTCTGATCGGCATGAATCCTCCTTACCGAAACGAATGTGCCAGCCGCCTCCCGCGGCAGGCGAGGCCGGGCGCTTAGGCGCCCGGCTTGCCATTCATTGTGCGATCGGAAGACCGGTAGCCGATGCAATCTGCTTGGCGGCATCGTCGAGGGCCGCCTTCGCATCGGGATAACCGCCGGCGAAATACTTCGTCTGCGTCGTCTTGTAGATGGCATCTGCATCCGTCTGGAAGGCCGTACCGCGGCTCGGCACGATCTTCGGCAGGGTAGCGAGGATGTCGGCCCAGATCTTCTGGCCGCCCCAATAGGGCTGCGGCTCGTTGACGAAGGGATCTTGCACGGCCGACAGCAGCGACGGCACGAGGCCGAACGACTTCAGCATCGTGACCTGGCCCTCATTGGTGGTGAGTGCGTAGGTCAGATATTTGAAGGCTGCTTCCTTGTTCTGCGAATTGGCATTGATGGCGAGCGAGGAGCCGCCGAGGTTGGCAGCATGCGGGCTGTCTGCGCTCATGCCGGGCATGGCGTAGACACCCCACTTGCCCGACAGATCGGGAGAGCCGGAACGGATCGTGCCTTCATACCAGCCGCCGAAGACCTGGCTTGCGACTTTGCCGGCGGTGTTGGAGGAGATCTTCTCGTCCCAGTTTGCTGCCGTCAGCGTGCCAGCATCCTTCATCGCCTTGACTTTTTCCAGCGTCTGGACGCAAGCCGGCTGGTTGACGGTGATCGACTGGCCGTCGGTCGAGAAATAGCCACAGCCTTGTTCGTTGGCGAGCATGCGGAACCATTCGCTGTCGCCGTTGAAATCGGCCTGGCCCATCACGACGCCGGGATTGGCTGCCGAGATCTTCTTGCCGGCGGCAATGAAATCGTCCCAGGTTGCAATCGACTTCGGATCTACACCGGCCTTTTCGTAGTAATCGCGACGATAGAAGACGGTGACCGGACCGGAATCCCACGGCATGGCATAGGCGACATCGCCGATCTCGAGCTCGGTGCGCTTGAAATCGGGGAATTTCGACTGCATGTCGGCGTTGTAACCGAGGTCCTTCAGATTGGCGAAGCAATCCGGGAAGCGGCTCCAGAAGATCTCCGCCTCGAAATTCTCTATCGTGACGATATCGGGAAGGCCATCGCCGCCGGCAGCGCAGGCGGCGAGCGTCTTGTCGAAGACCTGCTGGTTGCCGAGATCCTGGACATCGACCTTGATGTCGGGAAACTGCTTGTTAAAGCCTTCGACCGTCGATTTGAGAGCCGAAGCTGCGACATTCCAGCTCCAGATGGTAAGTGTAGCGGACTGCGCATAGGCAGATCCGGATGCAAGCAGCACAAGCGCTGTCGTTGCCGTGATGAGTTTAGAGCGCATGAAAATCCTCCCTTTTCAATTGCCGTCGCTGAGCGAACGTGCCTAATTTAGCGCGGCGGGAGCGGCTGTCTCATAAAAAGGGAATATGGAATTGGCGGAAAGTAAGGTCGTTGGCAAACCTGTTTACCAGCCTGGTGCCAGCACGATTGAAGGCATGCCGATGGCGCTGCAGATGTTTTATGCCCATCCGCCTGTCATGGCGATGCCGCATTGGCATGCCCAGGTCGAGGTCAATTACATCATGCGTGGCAGCGTCCATTATCGCATGAGCGACCATGACATTACCCTCAAAGCCGGCCAGATGTGCCTTTTCTGGGGCGGGCAGCCGCATCAGATGGACGATTCATCAGATGATTCCCTCTATGCGGGCGCGCATCTGCCGCTCGTCTATTTTTTCAGGATGCGCCTGCCTCCGACCATAGGTACCCGTTTGATGAAGGGGGAAATCCTGCTGACATCGGCGACCGATGCTGCGGATGAGGCAAATTTCCCGCGCTGGTATGACTATGCGAAATCCAATGATGTCAGGAAGACGCAGCATGCCGTCGATGAATTGCTCCTGCGCATCGAACGGATTGCCCTGGAATCATATCTGATGGTTCCGGGCACCAGCACAGAAGAGCTTGAGCAGCCCAATTCGCATCTTTCCCGCAGCGTCGCGCGCATGTGCGATTTCATTGCGAGCAATTTCCTGCAGGATATCGATACCGTCGAAATCGCCCGCGCGGTCGATCTTCATCCGAAATATGCGATGAACCTGTTCAAGAAGACGACGGGTATGACGATCAGCAAATACATCAATCTGCTGCGTCTTTCGCATGCCCAGGCGCAACTGATGGGCGAAGGAGCGAACGTTCTCCAGATCGCGATGGACAGCGGTTTCGGCTCGATCAGCGCCTTCAACAAGTCCTTCCGCAATATCGCCGGCATGTCTCCATCTGATTTTCGGCGGGATATGCGTTCGATGATCGGCGCTATCTCCGCCGCTGGTTGAGACGCCCTGAGCTTGCCTTCGAAAGCTGATCCCGATCGCGGGCATGGATAGGGTCAGTCCAGTCGTATTCGGGCGCTAGCTTGACTGCGGATCGTCAAGATCGGCCCCGCAAGAAGACGTGTTGAACGGGTGCGTCTTCCGCCGATGGAAACATGACCCTTGCAAAGAGCGCCGGCAGCTACATCATCTGGTTGTCGGAGAGGAATTCAGATGACCGCAACCCAGGATGCTTTTCGTGTGCAAATCACCGGCGGGGTGCAAGGCGTCGGCTATCGCGCCTGGACCCGCGGCCAGGCCCTCCAACTCGGCTTGACGGGCTGGGTCAGGAACGAGGCCGACGGCTCGGTCAGCGCTTTGATCGTTGGTTCTCAAGGCGCCACCGGCTCCATGCTTGAGCGTTTCTGGAGCGGTCCCGCCGGCTCCTCCGTGGCAGACGTGAAAGCGGAGCCGGCAAATCTCGATGAGATACCGGGCGACTTCCGCATCGTACGATAGAGATCAGGAGAACCTGTGCTCTTTCCCGGCCAGCGGTGAGGCGAACTGCGTTTCACCTGTTGTCACTGGCCGGTCGCCGTCCGTACGCACGACAAGCGTCTGCAATTCCGGCACATCGAGGTAGACGACCGTATCTGCGCCGAGCCTCTCGATATGGCGCACCTTGCCTTGCCATTTGCCTTCCGTCGGCGAGAGCGTGATATGCTCGGGCCGGATACCGTAGGTCCGGCACCCCTCCTGTGCGGCGATCTCCCCTTCGAACAGGTTCATCTTCGGCGAACCTATGAAGCCTGCGACGAAGGGGCTCGCCGGATTGTTGTAGAGCGTCATCGGCGTTCCGACCTGCTCGATCTGCCCGCCGTTCAGAACAACGATCTTGTCGGCCATCGTCATCGCCTCGACCTGATCATGGGTGACGTAGATCATGGTCGCGCCGAGTTTGGCATGAAGCTCGGTCAGTTCGATGCGCATTTGCGAGCGCAGCGACGCATCGAGATTCGACAGCGGCTCATCGAACAGGAAGACTTTTGGATTGCGGATAATCGCCCGGCCGATGGCGACACGCTGCCGCTGCCCGCCCGATAGTGCCTTCGGCTTGCGATCGAGCAGGTGCGACAGCTGCAGGATATCGGCGGTCTGCTTCACCCTTTCGGCGATTTCCGCCTTGGGTCGCCTGGCGAGCGACAGGCCGAAGCCGATGTTTTCTGCGACGGTCAGATGCGGATAGAGCGCATAGGACTGAAACACCATGGCGATGCCGCGCTCGGACGGTTCGGCATAGGTCACGTCCTTGCTATCGATGAAGACCTTGCCCGAAGTCTGAGTCTCCAGTCCGGAGATGATGCGCAGCAAGGTCGATTTCCCGCAGCCGGACGGACCGACGAAGACGCAGAATTCGCCCGGCTCTACGGTGAGATCGACGCCTTTCATGACCTCCAGGCTGCCGAAGCTCTTGCGGACACTTTCGAGAACAACTGATGTCATGGCTTATCCCTTGACTGCACCGGCGGTCATGCCTGCAACGATCTGCCGGTTGAAGAAGATGAAGACGATCAGGGGCGGAATGGTCACCAGAAGAATGTTCATGAACAGCAGGTTGAACTGGGTCTGGAATTGTCCCTGAAAATTATAGAGTGTCAGCTGCACCGTGACGTTTTCCCGGCCCGGCAGATAGTAGAGCGGGTTGGTGAAATCGTTGAAGATGGCGATCGATTGGACAACGACAACTGTCACGGTGACCGGCTTTAAGAGCGGCAGGATGACGCGAAAGAAGATCTGGAATGGCTTTGCCCCGTCGATGATGGCAGCCTCATCGAGATCCCGCGGGATCGTTGCGATGAAGCTGCGAAACAGGAGAACCGTGAAGCCGAGACCATAGGCAACCTGGATCAGCACCATGCCGGACAAGGTCTTGAAGAGGCCGAGGAGTTGCAGCACCCAGATGGTCGGAACAATGGCCGGCGGGATCATCAAGCCGGCGAGCACGCAGCCATAAATGACCGTGTTCCAGCGCGAGGGGCGGCGCTGCAGTACATAGCCGACCATCGCGCCGAACAACACCAGCAGGGTGACGGCGGCCACCGTGATGACGGTCGAGTTGAAGTAGGCGAGCAGCAGCATATAGTTGCGGGTCTGCACGACCTCCATGAAATTCTGCCAGAGCTGCCACTCGACCGGCCAGCTGAATCTCAGCGTTGCCGCATCCTGTTTCGTCTTGGCGGCCGTGATGAAGATGAAGATGAAAGGCAGCACGAAGATCACGCCGCAGGCGGCCAATGCCGCAATCCCGGTATACAGCTGGCGGCGGCTCATAGATCCACCTCTTTGCGGTTGAACCAGGCTGTCAGCGGCAGGACAATGAGGCCGATGAGCAGGAAGAGGATGACATTCCCAGCCGTCGAAAGGCCATAGAAGCCCGCCTGGTACTGCTTGTAGATGACGCTTGCGAGCACATCCGAGGAAAAGCCGGGGCCGCCGCGTGTCATTGCCCAGATCAGGTCGAAGCTTCTGAGGCCACCGATCAGCGAGAGCGTCACGACCGTCACCGTCGCGGGCTTGACCAACGGGACTGTCACGCGAAAGAACATCTGGGTGCGGGTCGCGCCATCGATGCGGGCGGCCTCATAATAGTCGGGGCTGATCGATGCGAGCCCGGCAATATAGATCACGGTCGCAAGCCCGATGCCCTTCCAGAGGTCGACGAAGACGATGGAGTAAAGCGCAAGAGCCGGATCGGTCAGCCAGCCGGGGCCGTGGATGCCAATGGCGGCGAGCGCCACATTGATCAGCCCGCGTGTCGGATGCATGAGCACCGAGAAAGTGATGCCGACGCCGATCGTCGATACCAGAACCGGAAAGAAAATCACGGTGCGCAGCAGGCCTTGTCCCCAAAGGCCGGAGGTCAACAGCACCGCGAGCAGGAGACCGAGAACGGTTTTCGTGCCTGAGGTCAGTACTGCATAGATGACGGTGTTGACCAGGCCCTGGATCAGAAAGGGTTCGCGGAAGAATTGCCGGTAGTTCTCCAGGCCGATGAACTGCGTGGTGAACAGGTCCCAGCGCGTAAGGCTGAACCAGAAGGAGGCGACCGTCGGAGCCAGAAAGAGGACAGTGAATATCACCGCCGCCGGCAGGACGAACCAGTAGGGATAGGGTGACTTGCGTTTTATCATACGGACACCATGAAGCGTCCCCCACTCAGGCTCAAAGAGGTGAGTGGGGGATCGGCTGGAAGGTTACCAGTTCGGCAGGCCGAGCTGCTTGGCCTGCTTCTCGACATCCTGGTCGTAGAGGGCGGCCGCATCCTTGGCGGAGCGTATGCCGGTTCCGACCTCGACCGTGATCTGCTCAAGCGCCGGTCCCTTGACGGGCGAGAGGAATTCGAGCGCCGGACCGTTGCGTCCCTCGGTATCGAAATAGGGCAGCATGTCGGAAACGACCGGCGGAACGTCCTTGGGAAGTTCACATCCCTTGACGAGGTAAGGACCCGACGGAACGGCCTTGGCCATCAGGTCGCAGGCTTCCTTGGAGCCGACGAAATCAAGAAATTTCTTGGCTTCCTCCAGGTTTTCGGACTTTGCGGAAGCATAGAGCGCGGAAGGCATCCAGACGGTCAGGCCGTTTTTGGCAGCGTCCGTTCCAGGCTGAGCGAAGAAGCCCAGATCCTTCAGGTTGTCAGGGAAATTCTGCTGGATGTTGCCGATACCGAACGTGAGGTTCGGATAGTGCGCGGCTTCGCCTGTGGCCACCATCCGCATGCCGTCGTCAAAGGTCGCCGCGCCGAAGTCCGCGTTGAGGAAACCGCCTTTCGCGACCTCCTCAAGGTGTTCGAAACCGCGCAGGGCAGCTGGCGTATTGGCATATTTGATCTTGTTGGCGGTATAGTCGGCCGCGAAATTCGGAACCTCGGCCTGGACGTTATAGAAGTCGGCAAGCACGAAGAGCTGCGAGGTCCAGGTCGTGCCATAGGTCTGCGCCACGGCAACCTTGCCGGCCGCCTTGATCTTCTCGTTATTGCTCATGAACTCCGCCCATGTCTTCGGCGGCGTCAGCCCGAGATCGGCGTAGATCTTTCTGTTGTAGAAGATGCCGCCGCCCATGGCCGGACCGAAAGGAAGGCCGCGGACATGGCCGTCCGGGCTGGTCACGACCTTCTTGAAGCTGTCGAGAATTCCGGCTTCCGATGGAAGATCGGAAAGATCTGCGATCGTTTCCTGCGGCTTCAAAGCCTGAAAGAGGGAGCCGCCATTATACAGGAAGATATCTGCCATTTCGCCGGTGGCGAGCCGGGTCTTGATGATGTTGTCGCCCTCGGAGCCTCCGGCACGCTGCTCGACATCAAATGTGACGTCGGGGTGCTTTTCCATATAGGCTTTGGAAACCGCATCGAATGAGGCAATCGTCTCCGGATTGGTGTCGATCAGAACGCTGAGGGTTACATCCGCATGGGCCACTCCAGCGGCAAGAGCCATAATACTGGCTGCAAGGATGCTGCACTTCGTCATTCGCATAGTCATTTCCTCCTCTTGAAGACCGGAATGCGTTGGGCTGCTTGCCCGCGGATCAAAGATCCGCGAGCAACCGCATCAGATAGAAAACGTAATCGTATGTTCTCCCGCACCGAGCTTGGTCTCCTCACCTTGCTCAATCAGAGTGCCGTCTGCCTTCAGTGACTTGCGGTCGTCTCTACCCTGCAGACGCGCTGTCACGCCTTGCGGCAGTGAGAGACGGCATGTGACGTTCCCCTCCTCCAGGGTCCATCCAGCTTCGATACGGCCAAAGCGCGTGTCATGCCAGGCCGAAACCGGCGAGAGAGCAGGCAGGATGGCGGGATCGAAGGCGATTTCCTCGAAGCCGGGATTGTCTTCCAGCGGCTTGATGCCGGCGACATCCTCAAAGAGCCACTGGCATACCGCGCCATAGGCGTAGTGATTGTAGCTGTTCATGTCGGGATCATAGATCGTGCCGTCCTCGGCGAGCGCATCCCATCGCTCCCAGATCGACGTCGCGCCGCGCTCGACCTGATAGAGCCAACCGGGGACTTTCCGGTTGAGGAACATCTTTTCGGCAAGGTCCAGCATGCCGAGCCGGGTCAGCGCCGGCAGAAGGGCAGGGGTGCCGATGAAGCCTGTGCCGATAACGCCGTCTGTCTCTTCCGCGACCCTGCGGAAATAGTCGCGGGCAGCCGGTTCATATTCCGGCGGGACGAGGTCGTAGAGAAACGCCAAAGACCACGAGGTCTGGTCGTTATGGGCAATGCGGCCGGAGGGCGAGAAGAATTCGTGCTTGAACGCCGCCTTGATTTCATCAGCGCGCTTGTCGAGCCTTGCTGCTTCGACGCTCTCACCCAGAATGCGCGCGATCTTTGCCGTCAGCTGGGTGGAAATGAAATGATACAGGGTGGCGGCGCAATCGTCTGCCACTGTCGGACGTGGCTTCCTGTTATCTCCGACCGGCTGCAGCCAGTCGCCGAAGGTGAAGCCATGCGCGCCCCAGACTGCCGGCGGACGAATGATCGGTCCATCCGAGATGCCCCAGAGGTAATCGAGCCAGCGAAGCATTGCAGGGAAGCATTCTTCCAATACGGCGCTGTCGCCGTAATGCAGGTAAAGCTGCCAGGGAATGATGGTGATCGCATCGCCCCAGCCGGTCGAGCCTGCCCAATCGCCGCGCCCGTCGATCGGATGAAGACGCGTCGGATCAGGCGAAAAATGCGGGACTGCGCCGTCGGCACGCTGGTCGTGGACCACATCGCGAAGATACTTCCTGAGGAAGGACTGGCTGTCGGCAAGCCAGCAGGCCGTTCCGGCAAAGACCTGGGCATCGCCGGTCCAGCCGAGGCGTTCATCGCGCTGCGGGCAATCGGTCGGCACTTCGATGAAATTGGAGCGTTGCGACCAGATGGTGTTGTCGACGAGCCGGTTGACGGCCGCAACACCTGATGTGAAGCCGCCGGCACTTGTTGGCACCGAGGTAATCGGCACCATAGTAATAGCGACCAGTTCGGCCTGGCCTGTCAGGGTGATGCGCGCATAGCGGAAGCCCATGAAGGTGAAGAGCGGTGCGTATTCCTCTTCGCCTTCACCCGAGAGCGTATAGATCAGCTCGGCACGAGCGCTGCGATAATTGCGGTTGTCGAAGAAGCTGTCGGGACCGAGCACTTCGGAATGCTCGACGCGCACCTGCGCACCGGCTGCACCCTTGAGGCGCAGGCGGATATAGGCGCCAGCATTCTGTCCGAAATCATAGACAATCCGACCATCGGCCTCCGTCCAGCGGTCGATGGGAGAGAGCCCGGCCAGTTCCTTGACTGCGCCGGTCTCGTGAGGAACGAGCAAAGCCTTGTCGAAAGAGAGAACGTCGACGCCGTGACTGTCCTGCGGACGGGTGCGGGCGTCATAATCCTCGCCATAATAGATCCCGTTGCGGACAACGGGGGTAAAGCCGCTCTTCCAGCTGTCATCCGTCTTCAGAAGCGTTTCACCGCCGGTACGCAATTCTGCGATCGCCGCCGTCCGGTCGCCCCAGCAATTGATAATTGGATTGGAAGCCCACATCAGCTGGCTGCGATACCAGCCGTCGCCGAGCCAGATCTCGATGCGGTTGGCGCCGGGCTGCAGGAGCTTCGCGACGTCATAGGTCTGATAGGCGATCCGGTCATCGTAGCAGGTCCAGCCGGGCGTCAGAAGGTCGGTGCCGACACGGTTGCCGTTGATGAAGGCGCGATAGAGGCCGAGGGCCGAGATGCGCAGCGTTGCTTCCGCAGGGACGGTGTCGAGCGCGAATTCGCGCGAAACGAACGTGCCAGATGTTGCCTGGCCGCCATCGCAGGTCGGGCCGATCATCGATGCTGTAAACTGGAAAGCAGAGCCGGCAAGGCCGTCTTCCCCGGCGATGCCGTGGGCCGAAACAGTCTTCATATGAACCTCCCTCAACCGCCAATCTCCTCAAGCGGTCGCTCAGTGTGTATCGTTCTATGTATATCATTCTACACTATCGATTGCTGCGCAAGAGGTTTTGTGCCTATAATTTCCCAAGATTTGAGAGTGAGGCAATTTGGAATGAAAAATCAGACCGTTAACGCGACAAGGGACCGGATAACGATCCGCGATGTGGCACAAGATGCCGGTGTCTCCGTTGCTGCGGTATCGAAGGTCCTTCGCAACGCTTACGGCGTCAGCGACATCTTGCGGACAAAGGTCGAGACCTCGATCGAAAAGCTGAATTACCGGCCCTCCGTCGCGGCGCGGGCTATGCGCGGCCGAACCCAAACGGTGGGTATGCTGGTCATCGAATTGTCGAACCCATTCCTGGCGGGTGTTATCGAGGAGGCCAATGCGACCTTGTCCGAGAGCGGTTTCAAGGCGCTGATCGGGATTGGCCGTTCCACAAGCCCGATCGAGGCGTCGATGATCGAATCGATGATTGATAACCGCATGGACGGCGTCCTGATCATCGCCCCGCGAATATCTGGCAAGATCCTTGAGCTCTATTCGAGGCAAATCCCGATTGTGGTGATTGCCCATCATGAGCCGCATGCCCAGACCTACGACACCGTCAATTCCGATGACCACAGGGGCGCCTATCTGGCAGTCGAAGCCGCCTTGCAGCGGGGTTATCGGGACATCGCAATGCTCGGCTACGACCTCGGCGACTCGCCGCCGACCATCGTCGCTCTTCAGCGCGAGAAGGGTTATCTGGATGGCGTGAAGGCGGAGGGGCTGGAAGGCCGCATCATCCGCCTGCCGTTGGTAGGTGCTGACCGTCGGGCGGCAATCAATGATTTTCTGGCGTTGAAGGACCGCCCCCGCGCGGTCTTCGTCTGGTCCGATCTCGATGCCGTGCCCCTCATCAATGCCGCGCGTATGAGCGGCATACGGGTTCCAGAAGACCTCGCCATCATTGGCTACGACAATTCGCCGATGGCGGCCATTCCGCTTGTCGGTCTGACCAGCGTGGACCAGAACGCCGCGGCACTCGGCAGAACAGCGGCGGAGACGCTGCTCGGCAGGATTGATGGCCGCGAAGAGGCTCGTCATCTGTTGATCGAGCCGCATGTCGAGATGCGCGGAAGCACCTGAAAGCTGACAGCCTTTCGGCAGTCCATACCCTATGCTGCGGCAAAGAACGTTCTCAGCACATCTTTCCGTTCAATGATATCGGCAACGCTGTAGCGGTCGAAGACGCCGACAAAAGCGGCCGTCGCCTCTCGCAGGATGGGCGGTATGCCGCAGCCGGCTCTGATGGAACAGGAAGAGCATTCGAGAATATCGTCAAGGCCCTCGGTATGTCTGAGCAGGCGACCGAGATTGATGGAGGCGGCCGGACGGCCGAGCCGGATTCCGCCGTTTCTACCCCTGATCGATTCCACGAAACCGGCTTTCGCCAGATCCTGAACCACCTTCATCAGATGGTTCTGGGAGATTTCATAGGCGTCAGCGACCTCCTTGATCGAACGGATTTCTCCATCGTGTGATCCGAGGTAAATCATCACGCGGATCGCATAGTCGGTGTACCGTGTGAGCTTCATGGCACCTGCGTCAAAACGCCCAGAAAGAAATGATGTATTCAAATAGCATCTTTTATCGGCGGCGCATACATGCATTCCAGATACATGATTATGGGGTGACGCGATGGATGCGGCCAAGTTGGAAGAGAGCCAAATTCTGCCGGTGTTGGAGCGGTTCTATGAGAAAGTCCGGCGCGACCCGATGCTTGGCCCGGTTTTCACCGTGGTGGCGGATTGGCCGGAGCATTTGCGGCGACTGACTGAATTCTGGTCTTCGCTGATGCTCACGACTGGCAAATACAAGGGCAATCCGGTCGCGATCCACCTGATCCATGCTGATAAGATAGAGCCCGCCATGTTTGAGCGCTGGCTTGCGATCTGGCGCGAGACGACAGACGAGATGCTGCCTCTCGCTGTTGCGCAAGAGATGCAGATCAAGGCGAGGCGGATTGCCTCGCGGCTGAACCTGGCGCTGACCGGAGAGATGCTTGAGCTGCAGGCAGAAAAACCAGCGCCACCGAGACCGAGGCCATACAAGACAACAAAGATCTTCGATGAAACGACTGTGCCAACAGCACTTCTCGAAAGTCATCGCGTCAAGTCCGGCGCCTGGGCGCTCATTCGCGTTCTGACGGGCAGCATGCGCCTGGTGACAGGGCAGACGGTGAGTCCCTTAAACCCCGATCACATCGGCCGAGTCTTGCCGGAGGTGGAGCACCACCTGGAGCTCTACGGCCCTGTTCGATTTCAGATCGAATTCTTCGATCGCGACCCTCTCCATATTGATAGCATTGAAAGGAAAGAACATGCCTAATCCACTTTCGGCACGCACCATTGAGCTGGTGAAGCAGAGTGCTCCGGCGGTTGCCGCGCATGCGAGCGACATAACGAAGACGATGTACGGGCTGCTCTTCAAGGACGAGCACATCAAGGCGCTCTTCAATCAAGCGAATCACGGTGAAAATGGCTCTCAGGTTCACGCGCTGGCGGCGGCAATCGTCGGTTATGCGCAGAACATCGATAACCTCGCGCCTCTTTTGCCCGTCATCGAAAGGATCGCGCATAAACACATCGGTTTTCATATCCTCTCCGAACATTATCCCTATGTCGCCAAATCACTGCTGGCGGCAATCCGCGAGGTATTGGGTGAGGCGGTATCCGAGGAACTGATCAACGCCTGGGGAGAAGCTTACTGGTTCCTTGCCGACACCCTGATCGAACGAGAGGAGCAGATACGAGCCGAGCTTGAAAAGCGGGCAGGGGGCTGGAACGGCTGGCGCGAATTCAGGGTTGCCGAAAAAATCAAGGAAAGCGACGTGGTGACATCGTTCGTCCTGCGTCCAGTCGACGGGCACGGCGTCGCGCTTCATCGAGCCGGCCAGTATCTGACTTTCGATCTCTGCCTGCTCGATGGCAGCAAGATGAAGCGGAACTATTCGATCTCGTCCGGACCAAATCAGGGCTTCTATCGCATCTCGGTCAAGCGGGAGGAGAACGGCAAGGGCGGCTCACGCTATCTGCACGATCACGTCGCGGTCGGCACGGTGCTGAAGGTCACGCCGCCTGCCGGTGACTTCTACCTGCCTGAGGAGCCGACCAGCGAAATGGTTCTGTTGTCAGGCGGCGTGGGCCTCACGCCGATGGTCAGCATGCTGGAAGCGATCGCCGGCGATTATCCTGACGTCGAAGCCCATTTCGTTCACGGAGCCATGAACAGCTCGACGCACGCGATGGACAAGCATGTCCGTTCGCTTGCCCAGCAGCACGGCCGGGTAGCGGTCAGCACCTTCTACAGCGAGCCTGCCGCCAGAGATGTTGCCGGTTTTTCTCACGACGAGGATGGTTTCATCACCAGAGGATGGCTGGAAGCAAATACGCCAATCGATACGGCGAACTTCTATATTTGCGGTCCAAAGCCCTTCTTGCGGTCGATGGTCAGTGATCTGCGGGCGCTTGGCGTTTCCAGTGATCGCATCCATTACGAATTCTTCGGCCCGGCCGATGAATTGCTGGCAGCCTAGAAGCGTCCGGCTGACAGTCTAAATCCACAGCACGAACCGATATTCGACCAAGCGGAACCACCGTTTCTCCGCCTGGTCGATTGCATTTTCAGAGACGGTGATGGACGCGGCGGCATGGCGATAGGGGTTCATTTTACCCGGCCAACGGTTCGATTAATCGTCCGTTCATTTTGCGGCCGCTATTGACCACTATCCGCCATTTCGAACAATCCACGTTTGAATGTAAACTCCCGCTCAAAAGCAATGAAGATGCCCAATTCGAAACGCTCGTGCCCCTTCTCGCATCCAGTTCTGCAAGAATGCATCGGCCGGACACGAACTCAGTAGAAGAGAAAACACCATGTCCTCTCAAAATATTACGGGCGCTTCGGGCGCGAATGTTCATGCTACCGCCGCTGATCCCGATTTCGGTATCCGCGCCACTCTCCTGTCGAATGATCAACTGAGGGTAAAGGCCGCGCAGTTTGCGGAAAACCGCGCCCTTGACGTGGCGAGTTTCAAGAATTTCGATTTCTTCCAGCGTCACCGGGAGAACGAAGCCGAGATCCTTAGGGTCTATCGCGCTGCTGCAAAGGATGTCGATGCGGGCGAGAGCATTACACCGGCGACCGAATGGCTGCTCGACAACCACTACATCGTCGAGGAAGCCATCCAGGAAGTCCGTCGTGACTTTCCGAAGAAATTCTATCGCGAACTGCGCAAGATCAAGCTTGACGGAACGGAAGTGCCGCGCACGCTGGCGCTTGCCTGGCTCTACATGGCGCATGCCCATAGCAATATCAGCAATGCTGGTATGGCCGCGGTCACGGAAGGCTTCCAGGACAGGGAGACGCTGCGCATCGGCGAACTCTGGGCGCTGCCATCGCTCGTCCGTTACGTGCTCATCGACAACCTTCGCCATGTTGCGACGCATGTCGACAAGAGCCGCGAAATGCGCACCAGCGCCAATGCAGCGGCCACCCAGGCGATTGCGCTCGGTGATGCCGGGTCCGCCGGTTTCCTGGAGACGCTGGTCGCCAATCTCGACGATACGACCTTCGTCACCCAGCTGCATTATCGCCTGCGTAACGCGCTGGAGCCGACCGAAGCTGCGCTGAGCTGGCTCGAGGCCAAGCTCGCGGCAAAGGGGAGCGATGCCGAAACGGTGATGTCGGCCGAGCAGGTGCGTCTTGGCGCGGCCAATACGCTGATGGGCAGCATCATCAAGAGCCTGCGCGAGATAAACGACACCGACTGGTCCGAATGGGTCGAAGAGGTCAGCACGATCGACAAGCTGCTCTGGCAGCAGACGGATTATGCCGAGCTCGATTCCGGCTCCCGCAACAGCTACCGCCGCCAGATCGAAAAGCTTGCCAAGCGCTCCGACAAGACGGAAATGGATATCGCCGAGGCGGCCGTGCGCCTGGCTGACCGCGCAAAGGCAGGAAGCCAGGACCCATCTTCCTCCGCCGGCAATGTCGGCTATTATTTCGTCGGCAACGGGCGTCCGGCGCTGGAGACTGAAATCGGCTTCCGACCGACGCTTGGCCTGCGGTTCATGCGCGTAATCCGCGAGCTGAACTGGCTGGCGATCTCCGTGCCGGTTCTGCTGCTGACGCTGCTGGCGCTGGTCATCACGGATGCGATTTTTGTGGATGCCGGCATGCCGCTTTTCGCGACGATCGTTTTGCTGCTGATGTTCGCGCTTCCCGCATCAGAGGGAGCGACCGGTCTCTTCAACTTCTTCGCCACCTTCTTCATCACGCCCGACCGTCTGGTCGGCTACGAATTCAAGAAGGGCCTACCGGCAGACGCCCGCACGCTCGTCACCATCCCCTGCCTGATCGGCAAGCGCGAGCATGTCGATGAACTCGTCCGCAATCTCGAGGTCCATTATCTCGCCAATGCGCGCGGTGAAATCTATTACGCGCTTTTGAGCGATTGGCCGGATGCACAGGAGGAACAGAGTGCCCGCGATCTCGAAGTGCTCGACTACGCATTGAGCAAGATCGCCAATCTGGAGGCACGTTACGCCGAGGACGGCAAGCAGCGCTTCTATCTGCTGCATCGCCGCCGCCAATATAATCCCGCCGAAGGCGCCTGGATGGGCTGGGAGCGCAAGCGCGGCAAGCTGCATGAACTCAACACGCTGCTGCGCGGCGAGCCGAACACGAGTTTCCTGCCGGGCGCCGATATTGTGCCGCAGGACGTGAAATATGTCATGACGCTCGACAGCGACACGCGCGTCGTCCGCGACACTGTGACCAAGCTTGTCGGCAAGCTGCATCATCCGATCAATCGCCCGGTCTTCGACGCCAGGAAACAGCGGGTCGTCGATGGCTATGGCGTGCTTCAGCCCCGTGTGACGCCGTCGCTGACGACAGGCAAGGATGCATCGACCTTCCAGCGTGTCTTCTCGGTCAACCGCGGCCTCGATCCTTATGTCTTTGCCGTCTCCGACGTCTATCAGGACATCACCGGCGAAGGCACCTTCACCGGCAAAGGTCTTTATCACGTCGATGCCTTCGAAGCGTCACTGAAGGGACGGATCAAGGAAAACTCGGTTCTCAGCCACGACCTGCTTGAAGGCTCGATGGCGCGTTGCGCGCTGGTGACGGATTGTGAACTGGTCGAGGACTTTCCGATCCGCTACGAAGTGGAAGTCTCGCGCCAGCATCGCTGGGCGCGTGGCGACTGGCAGCTTCTGCCTTACATCTTCGACGATCGCCGTGGCGTCACTGCACTCGGCTGCTGGAAGATGTTCGACAACCTGCGTCGCTCGCTGACGCCGATCGCCTGGTTCCTGGCATCCGTGCTCGGCTGGTACTGGATGGATCCGCTCGGTGCGCTCATCTGGCAGATCCTGCTGATCTTCAGCCTGTTCGTCGCACCGACCCTGTCGCTGATCAACGGCATCATCCCGCGCACCAGCGACATCATCCTGCAGGCCCATCTGCATACTGTCTGGAAAGATATCGAGAATGCCAACGCCCAGGTGGCGATGCGCATCGTCTTCATCGCCGACACCGCCTGCGTCATGGCCGACGCCATTATCCGCTCGCTCTACCGCCTGTTCGTCAGCCGCAAGCTGATGCTGCAGTGGCGCACCGCCGCAAGCGCCCAGGCCATGGCGCAGACGACCATCCTCGGCCATTACAAAGTCATGTGGCGGGCTCCGGTGCTCGCCATCCTGGCATTGCTTTTCGTCATTTCCTCCGGCGACAGCGCCTGGATGGTCGGCCTTCCCTTCGTTATTTTGTGGGTCCTCTCGCCGGCTATCGCTTGGACGGTCAGCCAGACGGCGGAAACTGAGGACCGGCTCGATGTGCCCGACAATGTCCGCAACGAATTGCGCAAGATCGCAAGACGCACCTGGCGGTATTTTGACCATTTCGTGGTTCCCGGCCAGCATTACTTGCCGCCGGACAACGTTCAGCAGACGCCGCATGCCGTCGTCGCCATGCGTACCTCGCCGACCAATATCGGCGTCTACCTTCTGTCGGTGATTTCGGCACGTCGTTTCGGCTGGATTTCCTTCGAAGATGCGGTCAAACGCATCGAGCAAACGATCGAAACCGTCGACAGGCTTGAGAAATATCGCGGCCATCTCTTCAACTGGTATCATACCGACACGCTGAAGCCGCTCGGCCGCCGATATGTGTCATCGGTCGACAGCGGTAATTTTGCCGGCCATCTGATTGCGGTGTCGTCTGCCTGCCGCATCTGGGCGCAGGCTCCGCTTGCCCACATTCACACCGATCTCGATGGCATTGGCGATGTCGCAGCCATTCTTCGCGAGGTGCTGAACGAGCTTCGAGAAGAAGACAAGTCGGTCCGATCCCTTCACGATCGCCTCGATGGCCGGATCGCCGATCTCGAAACGGCGGTTGCCACCGGCAAGCGGGAGAGAGAATTCTCCTCCGGCCTGATCGAGCGATTTGCCGGACAGGCCCGCGAAATCCGCGAACTTGCTGGCAGCCTCGACCGCGAAGTGAAGACGGCGCAAAGCGATGAGGTCGTGCAATGGGCCGAAAAGCTCGTGGCTACCTGCGAGCTTCATCAGACCGACAAGGCTTTCGATGCTTCACAGGTGGATGCCATCAGCGAAAGGCTGGCCCGCGTCGGCAATCGCGCCCGCGAAATTGCTTTCGACATGGACTTCAGCTTCCTCTACCGCCCCGAGCGCCGGCTGCTGTCGATCGGCTTTCGGGTCGAGACGGAAGAAGTGGATGCGGCCTGCTACGATCTGCTTGCTTCGGAAGCACGTCTGACCAGTCTCTTTTCCGTCGCCAAGGGCGACCTGCCGACGGAGCACTGGTACAAGCTCGGCCGTCACGTCGTTCCGGTCGGCCCGCGCGGCGCGCTGGTCTCCTGGTCCGGTTCGATGTTCGAATATCTGATGCCGCCGCTCGTCATGCAGGAGCGCAGCGGTGGTGTTCTGAACCAGACCAACAATCTGATCGTTCTCGAGCAGATGAACTATGCCCGCAAGCTCGGCACTCCCTGGGGCATCTCGGAAGCGGCCTTCAATGCTCGCGACCACCAGATGAACTATCTGTACAGCAATTTCGGCGTGCCGACGCTCGGCCTGAAGCGCGGCCTCGGCCAGAATGCCGTCATCGCGCCCTATGCCTCGCTGCTGGCGAGCCAGTACAACCCGGTCGCCGCCCTCGAAAATCTCAACAGGCTGCGGACCCTTGGTGCGCTCGGCATGTACGGTTTCCATGATGCCGTCGATTTCACGCCGAACCGCGTGCCGGAAGGCAAGCAGTGCGCAGTGGTCTATAACTACTATGCGCACCATCACGGCATGTCGATTGCGGCCGTTGCCAACGTCGCCTTCGACGGCATGCTGCGCGAACTCTTCCACGCCGATCCCGTCATCGAGGCGGCCGAGCTGCTGCTGCAGGAAAAGGCACCGCGCGACATTCCGGTCATGGCGGCCAAGCACGAGACCGATGCGCCTGCCACCATCCAGGGCGACCTTATGCGTCCGGAAGTGCGCCGCCTCGAAGATCCGGCATCGCGCGAGCGCGAACTGCTGCTGCTGTCCAACGGCCGCTACTCGACCATGTTGACGGCCACCGGCTCCGGCTACAGCCGCTGGAGGAACCTGTCGATCAACCGGTGGCGGGCCGATCCAACGGAAGATCGCTGGGGCTCCTTCGTCTTCATGAGGGATACGGCATCCAACGAATGGTGGTCCGCAACGGCCGAGCCGCGCTCGATCGCCAACGAGCATGTCCGCGTCAGCTTCAGCGACGACAAGGCCGAATTCATCAAGACCGTCGGCGAGCTGACGAGCGAAATGGAAGTCTTCGTCGCGAGCGATCGCGATGCGGAAGGCCGTCGCCTGACGATCACCAATACCGGCACGCAGGATCGCGTCATCGAAGTGACCTCCTACATGGAGCCGGTCGGCACGCTCGACGTCGTCGATACGGGTCACCCGGTGTTTGCCCGCATGTTCCTCAAGACCGAAATCGCCGCAGCCGGCGATGCGATCGTCGTCGAACGCCAGAAGCGTGGATTGACCGATCCCGAGATCGCGATTGCGCAGCTTATCGTCGATACTTCGGGCGAAAGTGGTCCAACACAGTATGAAACGGATCGTATGCGCTTCCTCGGCCGGGGACGGACGCTGACCGAAGCCGCCGCCTTCGATGCCGGCGTGCAGCTGTCGGGCACCGACGGCTTCACAATGGATGCCTGCGTGTCGCTGCGCCGTACGCTTCGTGTGCCAGCCGGCGAGAAGGTCAGTGTGACCTTCTGGACCATTGCGGCCGCCGATCGCACTGAACTCGACGCGGCGTTGGAGCACTACCGCCAGCCGGAAAGCTTCGCCCAGGGTCTCATTCAGGCCTGGACGAGAACGCAGACCCAGCTGCGCCAGATCGGCGTCAATTCCAAGGAAGCCGCCGCCTACCAGCGCTTTGCGCGCTACATTATCTATCCCGACATGGCACTGCGGGCCGACAACAAGCTGGTTCGCGAGGGTCTGAAATCACAGGCCGTGCTCTGGGGGGCAACGCTGTCAGGCGACGCACCGCTGATGACGCTGCGCATCACCGACGAACTCGGCACGGATCTCGTCAAGGAGCTGCTGCGCGCTCAGGGTCTCCTGCAGGCCCGTGGCGTCGAGGTCGATCTCGTGATCTTCAACGAGCGCACCGGCGAGGCGGCTGCGGAAATGCAGCGCACGATCGACCAGCTCTGCGATGCGGCGCGTCATGCCAGCGAAATTGCCGGCATCCAGCGCAATATCTATGTGCTGCGGAAGGACCTGACGACACCGGAAGCCTATAGCGCCATTATCGCCGCCTCGCGCGTTGTTCTGCGCGGCCGCGAGGGTAGCCTGATCGACCAGCTGCAGAAGGCTCGTTCCGTCGCCGGGTCACCCGCGCTGCTCGGCCAGTGGGGCGATTCCACATTGGTGCCGAGGATGGTCCGAGGCCTGGCCTCGCCGGAACCGGTTGACGGAAGCGATCTCGCCTTCTGGAACGGCTATGGCGGCTTTGCGGCCGATGGCAGCGAATATGTCGTACGCCTGTCGGGCGGCGAGCAGACGCCGCAGCCGTGGGTCAACATCATGGCCAATGACAGTTTCGGCTTCCATGTTTCGGCCGAAGGTGCTGCCTTCACCTGGAGCCAGAACTCCCGCGACCACCAGCTGACACCCTGGACCAATGACACAGTCACCAACCGGCCGGGCGAGGCCTTCTACCTGAAGGATCTCGACCGCGGCTCGGTCATCGTGCCCTATGCGTCTCTGGCGCAGCGCTCAGATACGCGCTTCGAAGCCCGTCATGGCCTCGGCTACTCTGTCTTCTCGACGGTTCAGGACGAGATCGCCCTGGAGGTCACGCAGACCCTGCATATGCAGAAGTCGATCAAGCTGACGCAGCTGCGCATCCGCAATGATGCGGGCGAGGCACGCAAGCTGCGTCTTTACGGCTATGCCGAATGGATCCTCGGCAACAACCCGACGAAGAGCAAACCCTTCATCATCTCCAGCTACGACAGCGCGAGCGGGGCGGTCTTCGCGAGCAATCCGTTCAGCGTGAGCTTCGGGACGCGTGTCGCGGCATTTGCGGCAAGCGAAACGCCGTCGAGCGTTTCCACCAGCCGTCGCGAATTCATCGGCCGACACGGAACGATCCAGCAGCCGCGCACCGTCTCGGCGGGCTCGCGTCTCTCTAACGCTTTGGATCTCGATGGTGATCCGGCAGCCGCCATGGCCTTCGATCTGACGATCGGGCCCGGCGAGGTACGCGACATCTGCTTCTATATGGGCGATGCTGCCTCGCAGGAAGAAGCCGCTGCTCTGATTGCTGAGATCCGCTCCGGCAGCTTCGAAGAGGTTCTCGGTCAGACCCGTGACTTCTGGAAGAACTTTACCGGCAAGACGCGGGTTTCGACGCCGGATCAGCGCCTCGATTTCATGGTCAACAGCTGGCTGCCCTATCAGACCTACGGCTGCCGTATCATGGCCCGCACCGCCTTCTACCAGTCGAGCGGCGCGTGGAACCTGCGCGACCAGCTGCAGGATTCGCTGGCCTTCCTGCTGCACTCGCCAGAGATCGCCCGTAAGCAAATCCTCAATACCGGCAGGCGCCAGTTCCCGGAAGGCGACTTCCAGCACTGGTGGCTGGCTGACAGCGGCGCCGGCGTTCGCACGAACATCTCCGACGATCCGGTCTGGCTTGCCTATGCGGTCGATCAGTATTGCACGGCGACTGGGGACAGCGCGATCATGGACGAGATACTGCCCTTCGTCGAAGGCGCACAGCTCAGCCCCGGCCAGTATGACGCCTTCTTGCAGCCGCGTGTTTCCGACACGACCGCATCGCTCTATGAGCATGCCGCTCTCGGTCTCGATCTCGCGATCAAACGTACCGGCGTCAACGGCCTGCCGCTGATGATGAGCGGTGACTGGTGCGACAAGATGGACCGCGTCGGCATGGCCGGCCGCGGCGAAAGCGTCTGGCTCGGCTGGTTCCTGGCCGGTGCGTTGCGTCGCTTCATCGCCTATGCCGAAGCTCGTGGCGACACCCGGCGCGCCAGCCACTGGACCGCACATCTGGAAAAGCTCAAGAGCGCGATCGAAACGGCTGGCTGGGACGGCGAATATTATCGCCGTGGCTACTATGATAACGGTGCGCCACTTGGCTCCAGCCAGTCCGAAGAGGATAAGATCGACTCAATCGCTCAGTCCTGGAGCGTGCTGTCGGGCGAGGGCAATCCGGAACGCAGCGAGATGGCGATGACGGCCGTCCTCGACAAGCTCGTCGATGAAGAGGGCAAGTTCATCCGCCTGCTGACACCGCCCTTCGTCAAGCCGGTCAACGATCCCGGCGTGATCAAGGCCTATCCGCCTGGCGTTCGCGAAAACGGTGGGCAGTATACCCATGCTGCCACCTGGGCGGTCCTCGCTCTCGCCCGCATGGGTCGCGCCGAAGACGCTTGGCGGGCCTTCGAGATGCTGAATCCGATCAATCATTCGCTCGATAAATCGTCTGCGGACGTCTATCGCATCGAGCCTTATGTGATCGCCGGCGACGTCTATGGCGAAGGTGCGCTCAAGGGCCGTGGCGGCTGGAGCTGGTATACCGGTTCGGCCGGCTGGCTCTACCGTGTGGCAGTCGAGGGCATCCTCGGCATCCGCTCGGAGCATGGCCGCCTGCACGTCAAGCCGGTCCTGCCGGCCGGCTGGAACGGCTTCTCCGCCGAACTCGATCTGCCGAGCGGGAAATATCAGGTTTCCGTCTCAAAGGTGGACGCGGATCGGTGCTCTGTGACGATCAACGGCACGGCGCTCGACGATTTGAGCGAGGGCTATCTGCTAGCAGCCAAATGAGAGCTCACTGCCGGGGCAGATTGACTGGTGTCACTGTCCCGGCGATTGCCGCGACCTGCGTCGCTCAAGCCCTTGGCAAAGTGAAGACAGTGCAGGGATCGGCGATGCCGCGTAACCGATGTTCGCCCAGAGGGACCAGTTGCGTCGCAACCTCCGCAGCGAGCGCGCCTGATATGAGCACACGATGACCAAGGGACTTGCAGAGCCCCTCCAGCCGGCTGACCAGATTGACTGCGGGGCCGATTGCGGTGAAGTCCAGCCGGTCGGCCGCACCGATATTGCCCCAGAGCATTTCACCAAAATGCAGCGCCATGCCGAAGGGTAGCGGCGGCAGGCCTTGTGCTTGCCGCGCGGTGTCGAGATGGGCCATGCCGGCACGGGCGGCCGCGACGGCGCGTAGCGACGCTTCGCAAGCCTCACCGGGCGTTCCGGTAACGGGAAAGATCGCCAGAACACCGTCACCAATGAACTTCAGCACCTCACCCCCGAAAGCATGTACTGCGCCTGCAACACGATCGAACCAGGCGTCGAGAGTGGTGATCATGAGAGAGGGCTCGGTTGCTTCGGAGAGGGCCGTGAAATCGCGCAGGTCAGCACAGAGCAAAGCGGCGCGAATGGTTTCACCGCTGCTACGGCCGAGCGCTCCGGCCTGCACCTGCGCAGCGCTGCGTTTACCGAGATAGGCCTCTAGAAGGGTTGTCAGTGCCGTTCGTGCGGTCAGAGCCGCCAAGGGTGCCACTGCAAAGCGTGCGGCCTGGTGCAGCCGGTTCGCCTCGTCCGGATCGAACGAGCGGGATCCGGCCCAGCCCAATATCGGACTGTCGGAGCCTCGGCCGGTTTTTTCTTCGTATACTGGCCCAAGCGCGGTAAGCCAGTCGCCCGCAGCCTTGTTGAGCAAGCTGCCGGCAAAGTCGAGCGCCTCAATGACGGCGCCAGTCTCCGCCCGCCACAACCAGGTGCGGCGCGCAATGATCGGATGTGGAACGGCAAGCGTAAGGGCTCCGCCGGCGAGCGGCAAACCGTCGGCAAGCAACTGGCGGCCAAGCTCGGCTATGAAGTGTTCGGGGCCGGACGAGGCGCCGGCCTCATCGATCAGCCATGCGAGGTGGGCGGGCAAATCCATGCCTCGATCATGCCATAGCGGTCACCTGATGTCAGCCAAACGTCGCTTTCCTCGGGAATTCAGCTTCTCTTTCAAACGAGAAGCTTGGTCATTTCTTGCCGTAGAAGGGATCGGGTCCTGGGTCGCGTCCGGCCGCCACGGTGCTCAGCCGGCCAAGGTAGTGAGCCCAGCCCTCGGCATGGCCGGCGCATTGCTCGGCATTGGGCAAGCCGGTATGCGTCAGACGCAGGAGCGTTCCATCGGGCTGTTCGATCAGATCGATCTCGACCAGGCTCGAGCCCGGCGGCACTACCTCGCTGCCATCCCAGCCGAAGCTATAGGCCAGGCGATGGACCGGTACCACTTCGCGGAAAGAGCCGCGCGCGAAACGTGCCCCGGTCACGTTGACGAGATAGAGCCCGCCGGGCTGCGGCTCGATCTCTGCTTCCGTCCCCATCCAGCGGAGGATCTTTTCCGGATCCGTCAGCAGGGCGAACACGGCCGCAGGCGGCGCTGAAAGATGCGTTTCGCGGCGAACGACGAGGGCCTCTTGCATCGCTTTCTCCCAAGTTTGGTCCGCGCCGACCGAGGGCACGACGCGGTATACTGAACTAGAGGGAAGATCACTCGCAGCAAGGGTGTCATGCGTTGCCAGCGCTTGAATTGCGGAAGGCGTTCAATCTGCGAATTCACGTTGAGGAGGCGACAGAGCTCTAATAGGCCTGCTGCCCTCCGCCGGCGCTACTACGGATTTGCCTTCAGGAAGGCGATGAGGTCGTCGATTTCGAAGCTCCAGAGTCCCCAGAAGCGCATCTTTGTGCCGGGGATTTTTCCGCTCGGGCTTGTCAGAAATTCCGCAAGTTCATGCTCGTTCCACACAAGCCCGTCTTCGCCGGCTTTCTTCAAGGCGGGTGAGTAGGCGTAATCGTCTATGACAGCTGCCCGCCGTCCCACGATACCCTTCAGAGAGGGGCCGAATGTACTCCTGGCGTCATCGTTGATGTGACATGAAGAACAGGCCCGGAAAGTTCTCGCGCCACGATCCGCATCAGCGGCGAAACCGTTGCCCGCAACCGAAGCTGCCGTGATCGCCCATGCGATTGTTCTCAACATCGTTCTAGGCCTGAGCGTCGATCTTCGTGAGTTTGAAGAAGAACCGCCTTCCGTCGTCGCGCACGCACATCATCCCAGCCAGCGTATTTTCATCCACCCGCCTAAAGTGGTCGACGATCGGCTGCTCGTTGTAGACCATTGCAGCGCTTGCGATGTGCTCGAATGTCCGAACCTCCAGTGCGGCTGTCGTGCCTCGCGCGCGGAATGCCTTCTGAAGATACGAAAACGTGGTCCGGGCGAAGGCGGTCCGTCCGAATGGCGCCAGCTTGATCGCGAACCCGATAGGGACGAAGCGTGGATCGATGGCCACGAGCCGTGCCGGATGCCACTGAAAGAGCAGGGCGTCGGCCCGCATGTCAGGATGAAAGCGCTTGCCGAACCATCGCAGGTTTTCGAGGACGCCATCGAGCGGATGTCCCGATGGAACGCCGGCGCCTCGCCATAATCCGACCATCTCAACGGGCTTCACGGGCTCCAGCGACTGGAACCAGACCGTCATATCTTTCTGTACGTCCGCTTGCACGGGCTCACCTTCTCCCACGATCACATCAGGAACGAAGTAGCGATTGCCAGTGAAGATTCCGAGACCCAATTGGATATCTCTGTGCGGAACCTTCAAAGTCGATGCTGGATATCTGCTCTTACCTGCCGTCGGCCTGTATCGCCACTAACGCCGACACCCATGCGGTATTTAACACCAGAGCTCACGGCACCGCGTCGTAGCCGCCTCGCCGGAAGGACGGTCGCTCCCTGAGGCGATCGAAGTTGGTACCTGTGCTTGCTCGGCGATCTAGCGCAGCAATTTCAGGGAACCAGTCAGCGACCTCACCCATTTCGCCGGCCCTGCAAGGCCCAGCCCATCGATCTCTTCTTCGCTCAAGTCCCTGTCCGGGAAACTGCGCTGATAATCAGTATAATCGTGCAGTGACCGCGCAAAGGCGGGAAACGGTACGATGGCATGTTCCTCCGGCTGGTTCAGCGCCTTCAACATGATCTGGCGGATAATCTGTCCGTCGGCCTGCAGAATCGGGACAGGTCGGTTGGAGACGATATCGGTGGTCCTTCCGGCATGGTCGCTGAGCCTTTCGGCGCCGAGAAGCGGCATCTTGGCGCCCATGCCTATGCCGATGGCGCTGACGGTGTTTGCAATAAGGGCTGGCGGGAGTTTGGGATCGACGACAATGGCAATGCGGATATCTGAGAGCATGGAAAAGACCTGAGATTGCGATGGCCACAGCCTAAGCGATCACCGCTGAAGGATCTTATCTTACATTGCCGTTCAGTGCAGATATTTGGTAGGCTTTACCCAGTTGATGCAATTTTTGGGTAGATATTGCCGATGACGACATTTGAGCCCGTTGAGCTGAAAATTCTCTCAAGCCTACAGGCTGAGGGGCGGCTGACAAATCAGGAACTGTCCGAGCGCGTCGGCATGTCGACGTCTCCTTGTTGGCGAAAGGTGCGCCAACTTGAAGAGACAGGTGTGATCCGGGGTTACCGGGCCGATCTCAACCGGCGTAAACTCGGGCTTGGAGTCCTTGCCTTTATCCGGGTGAAGATCGATGGCCATAACGAGGCGGAGGCGGACGCCTTTGCCGCCGAAGTTGCACGGTTGCGGGAGGTTGTTGCCTGCTACAGCATTGCCGGAGACTCGGATTTTCTGCTGCAGGTCGTCTCTCCTGATCTCGATTCCTATGCCGATTTCGCCATGTCGGTCGTGCGCCGTCTGCCGCGCATCAAGGAAATGCAGACCACGTTCGTTCTTAAGGAAATCAAACCGTTCGAAGGGTTTCCGGTAGGTCTTTAAGAGGCTGATCTGAGCCGACAGTCTTTGAAAAAGCCGCCCAGCACATGCCGGACGGCTGATTGTCCTGAAAAGCAAGCCATCATGGCTTCAATATAGGCCGGATCAAAAAATCACATTTCAACAAATTCAGTCTGGCTGACGGCGCTTGCGCCAAACTTTTCGCGACGCACAATAAGTATGACAATTTAGCTTTCACGGCGGTGGCCTACGGCTGGTGGGTGATTTGCCGGCTCCATATCAAAGGCATGGGCAAGGTGGGTCTCGAACTGATCCATTCTTTCAGGAGCTGTGATGGCCAGCGTGAGCGCGGCACGAAGCCTAGGTTCCAGCTCATGAATGCTTACAGGAATGAGTGGCGTCCAGTACGTGCCAAGAGGCACCCTGTCGAAGTCTGCTTCTTGCCATGACGTATCGATCGGCAAATTGGTCATCGCCGTCATCCTTCTTTTTGGGTTGGGATGTTCTTATTGTGTTCATTGTCGGAGGAATCAAGGACGACGTTTCGGAAATGCTAAAATGCCATTTTGACGAACATAACTGAAAGCATGCCTTTCGGCCTATCGATGAGGTTGAGACTGCGTGACGGCATCATAGAATTGCGCGAAAATCAGCCGCGACTGGAGCGGCAGCGCCTCTCAGGGCGCGGGCGACAGTGATGCTTCCCGTCGACCGAGTTACCCGGAATTTCCCAATTCAGGCAATCGGGCGCCAAACCCGCCAAAGTTGCTCTGAATTCCGAGTGATCAGGCCTGGTTCCTGCGAACTGTCCCCTTCTCGTCGGGCTACTTCGGGTGAAGGCTTTGCCTGAAACGGCAATTCATGATAAACTTATGCGAGCAAGATTGTCTTTCTGTTGCCTGCTAGTAGCGGCGACGCCTGTTGAGCAATATCACCCCAGAATTGCGTTGCCGCCCAGTCTTTGCCACAGCAAACCGGGAGAAGCATCATGAGGCATGAGAAAATCATAGGAACCAACCGCCCAGACCACTTGGTCGGCAGCGTCTATTCCGATGACATCGTCGCGAAGAAAGGCGACGATGTCATCAATGCGCTGGGGGGCGACGACAGCATCAACGGCGGAGGGGGCTACGACACGGCGGTGTTCTCCGGGTCCGTCACAGACTACAGCTTTCAATGGTTGAGCGACGGCCGTCTTCAGGTTTCGGGACCGGACGGGGTCGATCTGCTTACGGGCATCGAGGCGCTGCAGATCGGCACCGATACCTATGGCGTCCCGGCAGGCGTGACCTTCACGCTGGTCAAGGGGTCTCCCGTTCCGCCGGGCGACGTGTTGCCAGGCGGGATTTCCGACAATGGCAAGGTACTGTCCTTCAGCGAGTTCAGCCCCGATTTTACCTCAAGCAAGGTCTTCCTTTGGTCTCATGGGCAGCCGCATGAAATTGCCAGCGCCGCCGACCATTTCGTCATAGCGGGGCCTGTCTCCGGCAACGGACGCTTTGTCGCCTATACCGAGGCCGATCTGGACATCACGACGACAGACACCTTCGTCCTCGATCGGAAAACCGGTAGCCTGACCAACATTACACAAGGAGCGGATGGCATCAGCTCCATCACCTCCTTCTCAGACGATGGACGGATTGCGGCTCTTGACAGCGCGGCGACCAACCTCGCGCCGGACACCAATGGCACTACGCAGGACGTGCTGATCTACGACCGGGGCCACGGCGGCAGCTTCGTGAACATCACGAACGGCGCAGACGGCGGCAGCTTCAGCCCGGCCCTGTCCGGCGACGGCAAGACCGTGGCGTTCCATAGCTTTGCTACCAATCTCGTCCCCGGCGAGTCTGATGATAATGGTCAAGGCGATATCTTCGTGTTCGATCGCACAACCGGGAAGATGGACAACATCACGCATGGAGGAAACGGGTTCAGCGGTGCTCCAGTGCTCTCGGAACATGGCAACATGGTCGCCTTCTCTAGCGATGCGACCAACCTGGTGGCGGGCGAGACTGATTCGAATGGAAATACCGACATCTTCATCTTCAATCAGAAGACCGGCACCATGGACAACATCACACACGGTGCCAACGGAACTTCCTTAGGGGCGTCCATTTCCGACGATGGTCGCTACGTGACCTTCGCCAGCAACGCGACCAACCTCGTGTCCGGCGAAGCCGATCTGAACGGGAGCACGGTCGACGTCTTTGTGTACGACACCCATACCGG
Organism: Rhizobium sp. CF142; assembly: GCF_000281145.1. Taxonomy (NCBI): domain Bacteria; kingdom Pseudomonadati; phylum Pseudomonadota; class Alphaproteobacteria; order Hyphomicrobiales; family Rhizobiaceae; genus Rhizobium; species Rhizobium sp. CF142. The sequence goes on from NZ_AJWE01000109.1 coordinate 120,385, forward strand.
CAAGATGGCGAATCTCACGTCCGGAGCCAATGGCGATAGCGTCGGCGCTGCCATTTCGGGCGACGGGTCGACGGTGGAACTCGCTACATATGCCACGAACCTGGCCCCAGGCAGCCAAAGCGGTTTCCTGAATACCGTCGTCGCGGACCTGGGGGACTACTGGTTCGCCTGATCGTCGTTCGCGAGAGATTGAAAGCCTTCTTGGGCTGCGTCAAGGCAACGCTGAACATCCGGTTCCAATACAGGTTCGGACCTAGGTGCCTGAACCACGGCCGACTAGCGGACGTACGGTTTGCACCCATTCGCTTGACTGCCGACTCCTCGCGGTCGTTGCGTGTCGTCGGGGCTTCCGCTCGCCGTCCGGTAGAACCTTGAAGCCAGCGTCTCTAGCGACGTTCACGAAGGCGCTCCTTGAGCGCCAGTCGGTATCTTGCGAACTCCTGCCCGAGTTTTCGAACGCAACTTTCCAAATTCCGGGGCGGAGGGAAATTGCAAGCGTCGCGGGCGATGGGACGATCGATCTGCATGAAACTCGGTTTTCAAGTCGTTTGAAGCGGTTGGCCAATTATTGGTTTCAAAATGGCCAGTTTTCCCTTCGTTTGGCCAATACCTCATTTCATTTTTCATTTCCACCCGATTGACCGGATCGGAAATCTTGCGCTAGCTTGATTAAATCAATTTGATTGACTCTAAAAAATAACAACTAAGGGAACGTGAAAATGGGACTGGATAAGAGCGTATTCCGCAGTGTTTCCGCGCGTGCCGGCTGGGCGGGGACGACCGCCTTGCTGGCGGTGATGGCGTTTGGCGCGTCGGCTACTTCGGCCGCCGAAGCCGTGCTGACGATGCATATCGAAGAGCAGACGAGCTGGGTGCAGAACTTCAATCCGTTCGATCTTGCCGGCCGCCGGCAGAGCACCATGGATTTCATCTATGAGCCGCTCGTCATCTTCAACGCACAGGACGGCGGCAAGCCTGTCTGGCGCCTTGCCACGAACTACAAGTTTTCCGACGACATGAAGTCGATCACCTATGAACTGCGCCCGGGCGTGAAGTGGTCGGACGGTCAGCCGCTGACGTCCGCCGACGTGAAATATACGATCGATCTGATGTTGAAGAATGCCGCGCTCGATACCGTTGGCGTCGGTGAAACAGTGGCATCCGTCGAGGCGCCGTCGCCGACCGAGGTGGCGATCAAGCTCAAGGCCGTCAATTCCGACTTCCCAGAAACGCTGGCCGACCTCGCCGTCGTTCCCGAGCATGTCTGGAGGGATGTCTCCGATCCGGTGGCGTTCAAGAACGAGAAGCCGGTTGGCTCGGGTCCGATGACGGAGGTGCGCCGCTTCACACCGCAAGTTTATGAGCAGTGCCGCAACCCGAACTATTGGGATGCCGCCTCTTTACATGTCGATTGCCTGCGCCTGCCGCAGATTTCCGGCAATGACCAGATGCTCGCGATCCTGCCCGAGGGCAATATGGACTGGATCGGCTCCTTCATTCCCGAGATCGACAAGACATTCGTGGCGCTCGACGCCGAACATAACGGCTATTGGCAGCCGCCGGCCGAAACCGTCGCCTTCCAGATGAACTTCAAGACCAAGGACGAGGGCAATCTAGAAGCCTATAAGGACCTCAACTTCCGCCACGCCTTCAGCCTCGCAATGGATCGCAAGTCGATGGTCGATATTGCCGGCTTCGGCTATCCCGTTGTCAACGAGCACGCCTCCGGTCTGCCGCCGCGTTTTGAAGGCTGGCGCAACAAGGCGGCTGAGGGCGACAAGGACGCCTTCATGGGCCTGGATACCGACAAGGCCAACAAGATCCTCGACGATGCCGGCTACAAGAAGGGTTCAGACGGTTTCCGCACGACCCCCAGCGGCAAGCCGATCGCTTTTCCGATCATCGTCCCAAACGGCTGGACGGACTGGATCGACGCCGTGCAGATCGCTGTTGAAGGCCTACGTGCGGCCGGCATCAATGCCTCGGTTGCTACCCCCGAATACGAACAATGGCGCAAACAGATTCTCGACGGCAGCTTCGAGGTGGTCATGAACTCGCGCGCCGATGGCGCTACACCGTTCCGCGGCTATTACCAGAACCTCTCGACGGCCTATGGCGGTCGCATCACCGGCGCTCCCTCGCGCTACTCGGATCCGAAGCTGGACGCGCTCTTCGATCAATATCTGAAGGCGACATCGGATGAGGATCACAAGAAGATCTTCGACGATATCCAGCTGCTGGTTGCCGATGACTTCCCGGTTGTGCCCGTCTTCAACGGACCGACCTGGTATCAGTTTTCCAGCAAGCGCTTCACCGGCTGGGTCACCGACAAGGATCCGGTCATGAACCCGGAAGATCATGACAACAACCGGATGCGCCTTATGCATCTCCTGCGCCTGAAGCCGGTCCAATAAGACCGGCGAGGGAAGGGATATGCGTGTTTCCGGACGGCGCCTCGGCGTTTATGCAGTCGCCCTGGCGTTCGCCATCGTGATGAATTTCATTCTTCCCCGGCTCATGCCGGGGACACCCGTCGATGCGATGGTCGCCCAGCTCGGCCCGCGGGCCACACCCGCAGCCGTTGAGGCGATCAAGGTTCGCTTCGGCGCCGTCGATCAGCCGATGCTTCTGCAATTCGTCGATTATCTGAAGGGGCTTGCGACCTTCGATCTCGGCGTCTCGGTCAAATATTATCCCCAGACCGTCGTCCAGGTTCTCGGCCGCTCGACGATCTGGACCATTTTCCTCGTCGTGACCGCCATCATCTTTTCGCTCTGCATCGGCGTCGTGCTTGGCGCTGTCTCGGCATGGCGGCGCGGTGGCCGTTTCGACACGATCGTCTCGCCGCTATCGGTCATCATGATCTCCGTGCCGCCTGTCATCATCGCGCTGACGACGCTTTTCGTCTTCGGCGTCTCGCTGCGCTGGTTTCCAGTCGGTTACGCCTATGACCCCAATCTCGATCCTGCGTTCAACTTCACCTTTGCCGGCAGCGTCTTCATGCACGCCATCCTGCCGGTGCTGACGCTGTCGCCTTTCCTGATCGGTGAATTCCAGACGACAATGCGTTCGTCGATGATCTCGATCCTCGGCGAGGACTATGTGACGATGGCTCGCGCCAAGGGTCTCAGCCATCTTAACGTGATGTTCGGCTATGGCGCGCGCAACGCCATGCTTCCTGTCCTGACAAACCTTGCCCTCATGCTTGGCGCTGTCTTCGGCGGTTCGATCGTTACCGAGATCGTCTTCAATTACCCTGGGCTCGGCCTGACGCTCTATACGGCGAGCATTGCCCGCGATTATCCGGTCATCCAGGGGCAGCTACTTCTGATGACGCTCGCAACCCTCGGGGCTAACTTCCTCGTCGACATCATTTACGGGTTTATCGACCCCCGACTGCGGGATGCTGTGTAATGGGCTTCACGCTGAGATCCATCCTTCGCCAGAAGAAGGCCGTCGCCGGCCTCATCATTGTTGTCGCTCTCTGGCTCATGGCGCTATCTGCACCGATCATCGCGCCCGGCGAACCAGGCGCCCGTGTCGGCCGCTCTCACCAGCCTCCGTCCATCGAGCATGTGCTCGGCACGACGAAGATGGGCCGCGACGTCTATCGCCAGTTCGTCTGGGGTGCGCGCAGTTCGCTCACCGTCGGTTTTGCAACGGGCATTGCGATCACCGTGATCGGCACCGCCATCGGCCTCGTCGCCGGCTATGTCGGCGGCAAGACGGATGCCGCCCTTGATCTCGCAACAAACGCGGTACTCGTTGTTCCGAACATGCCGCTCTTGATCCTGCTTGCCTCTTTTGCCGGCACGGTCGGGCCGATGACGATCATGACGATCATCGCCCTGACCTCGTGGCCGTGGGGTGCCCGCATGACACGGTCGCAGACGATGGCGCTGCGCAATCGCGATTTCGTCACCGCATCGAAAATGATTGGCGAGCCTGCCTGGCGGATCATCTTCGTGGAGATCCTGCCGAACCTCACACCGCTGATCGGTATCAACCTTGTCGGCAGCATCATCTATGCGATCGTCGCGCAGACGACGCTCGAATATCTCGGCTTCGGCGATCCGTTAAAAGTATCCTGGGGCACGATGCTCTATAATGCCCAGAACGCTTCGGCGATCATGGTCGGCGCCTGGTGGGATGTCGGTGTCCCGGCGATCGGCATTGCGGTAACAGGCCTCGGGCTTGCGCTTCTCAACTTCACCTTCGACGAGATCGCCAATCCGCAGCTTCGCTCCGGGCCGGCGCTGTCGCGCTGGTTCCGCCTGACCCGAGCCCGCAACCGTCAATTGGAGGCCGGCCGATGAGCGACAATCTCTTAGAAATCGAAAGGCTCAACGTCGACTACCTGCTTGACAAGGGCGAGTTCCGCGCCGTCAAGGACGTGTCGTTCAGTATCGGTCGAGGCGAGATCTTTGGGCTGGCGGGTGAATCCGGTTGTGGCAAGAGCACCATCGCCTACGCCATCACCCGCCTTTCCAAGGCGCCGGCCTGGATAAGCGGCGGCAGCATCCGCATGGACGGGCAGGATCTGCTCAAAATGCCGGAGCGGGAGCTGCAGAGGATCCGCTGGAAGCGCATCGGCATGGTGTTTCAGAGCGCCATGAACTCGCTAAATCCTTTGATGCGCGTTGAGGCACAGTTCCACGATGTGCTTTACCGGCACACCGGCTGCTCGCGCCAGGAGTCACGGGCGCGCGGCGAGGAGATGTTCCGGCTCGTCGGCATACCGCCGCGGCGCATCAGTGACTATCCGCATCAGTTTTCCGGCGGCATGCGCCAGCGCATCGTCATTGCCATCTGCCTGGCGCTGAGGCCGGAGCTCATCATCATGGACGAGCCGACGACGGCACTCGATGTCGTCGTGCAGCGCGAGATCCTCGAACAGGTCGTCGATCTGCAGCGGACTTACGGTTTCTCGGTACTGTTCATCACCCACGACCTGCATCTGATGGCGCAGCTCTGCCAGCGTATCGGCATCATGCTGAAAGGCGAACTCGTCGAAGTCGGCGATGTCAGGCAGGTCAGCCAGGCACCGCTGCACGACTATACGCGCAAGCTCTGGAACGCCATTCCCCAGCTTCCGAGCAAGCCCCATCTTTCAGGAGCATTGGCATGAAGTCCGAGGTACATCCGTCCCCGGCCGGAGCCGTCATACGGCTTGAAGAGATCAGGCGCCAGTTCGGCCCAGTGCATGCGCTGAAGGGGGTCTCCTTCTCGCTCTTTCCCGGCCGTGCGCTGGCACTTGTTGGCGAATCCGGCTGCGGCAAGACGACCTGCGCCCGCATCATCGCGCGCCTCGACAGGCCGACCGGCGGCAAGCTGTTCTTTCACGGGCAGGATCTGACCGCCCAGGGGACGACAAAAGACGAGCGTCTTTATCGCAAGGACGTGCAAATGGTCTTTCAGGATCCGTTCTCGTCGCTCAACCCCGCCTTCACCGTCAGCCATCATCTTTCCCGGCCGCTGCAGCTTCACAGCCAGAACACGTCGCGGACCGACCTTGAGAATGGCATTGCGGGATTGCTGGAAAGCGTCGGCCTGGACCCGGCCGTGTCGAAACAGAAGTTTCCGCATGAGCTGTCGGGCGGCCAGCGGCAGCGCGTCAACATTGCCCGGGCACTTGCGGTATCGCCAAGCGTGCTTGTCGCCGACGAGCCGACCTCGATGCTCGATGTTTCCATCCGCAAGGACATCCTCGATCTGCTCGCCCGGGTGAAGCAGGAGAATGAACTGGCGATGCTTTACATCACCCATGACATTGCGACAGCGGCGCATGTGGCTGAAGAGATCGTCGTGATGTTTGCCGGTCAAATGGTCGAATGGGGCGACACCGAAACGGTGCTCTCCAGTCCGCGTCATCCCTATACCCAACTGCTGCTTTCCGCAGTGCCTGACGGAGGACGGCCCTTCGTTACCGGCGGCAGCGCGCGCTTCCTCGAACAGGCAGAGCGCGTCCGGTCACTCAGCCGCCCGGAATCCACCGTGATCGAGCAAATCGGTCCCAATCATTTCATGCGCGCGCTCGGCGCGCAGAGCTAACAGGACGTCTTTCATGGATTATCTCGTCAACCTGTCGACCCTTCCGCAGGACACAAAGTCACCCGACGCCATGGCGAAGGCAGGTGTCACCATCCGCCGGGCACTGCCGCCCGAACTGAAGCTGATTGTTCGCTGGATTGACGAGCATTTCGGCGAAGCCTGGGCAAGCGAGGCAACGGTTGCGATGACGCGGCAGCCGCCGACCTGCTTCATTGCAACGCGCGAAGGCAAGCTTGTCGGCTTTTCCTGCCACGAGGCGACCGCACCCGACTTCTTCGGCCCGACCGGTGTCGACGAGAGCCTGCGCGGGCTTGGCATCGGCAGGGCACTGCTCTTTGCCAGCCTCAATGACTTGAAAACCATGGGCTATGGCTACGCGATCATCGGGGATGTCGGCCCATCCGCCTTCTACGAGAAAGCCGTCGGCGCAACTGCGATCCCCGATTCCGCTCCCGGCATCTATGCCGGGATGCTCAAATCCTGATTTCGACAATACGAATAGAAAGAAACGATCATGTCCACACCGCGACCTCAGGCCCTGCGGCTCGAAACAGTCTGGAATCCGCCGGCCGAGGGCAAGGATTTTTCCTATGTCCTGCAGCTCAAGAACCTCAATGCCGAGCCGCTGTCCGGCTTCTCACTCTGCGTCAGCGGGCCCGGGCGGGTCGATCCCGCCGGTCGCGTCGAGGGTGCGACAGTTTCCAAAAGGCTGTCAAATTTCACCGAATTTCATCCTCCGGAAGGCTTTATTCTCGACAAGGGCGAGACCTGGACGATTTCCGTCCATGCATTGAGCTGGCAGTTCCGTCATTGGACGGATGGTGCAACGAGCGCTTATCTGGCCTTTGCCGACGGTAGCACAGTTTCGCTCGGGCTCGAGCCGACGCGGTCTTCCGCCAGCAATGCACCATTGAAGCGTGGTGCGGAGATCTTTCCGGTACCTGCCACTGTGCCCGTTCAGGTTTCAATCATTCCCTGGCCGAACCACGTCGCCGTCGGGTCGCGTCAGCCCTTGCCGGCAGGGTTTTCGCTGCAGGCCGACGATCCGGACGCAAAAGCGGCTGCCGACAGCTTCAAGGCGCTGGTCGACCATCTCTTCGCTGTCGAAGGCATCATCCGCACTGCCGCGGAAGGCGCTTCAAGCGTCAGCTTGAGGAAGACTGCCGGTTTCGGCCCCGAAGCCTATCGGCTGAGCTTCGAAGGCGAGGCGATCACCGTCGAGGCGAGCAGTCGCGCCGGCTTCCTCTACGGCCTTGTGACGCTCGGGCAGATCTGGCGCGGTGCGCGCCTGCATCCAAGGACTTTCCAGTTCCCCGCCTCGGGCGAGATCGTGGATGAGCCGTCGATGGGTTGGCGCGGGTTGCATCTTGATGTTGCCCGTCAGTTCTATGGCGAGGCCGAAATCAAGAAGCTGATGGCGGTGCTGACCTGGAACAAGCTCAACCGTTTCCATTGGCACCTCTCCGATGACGAAGCCTGGCGTGTCGAAATCGATGCATATCCGGCGCTGACCGAAATCGGTGCATGGCGCGGTCACGGTCTTGCCCTGCCGCCGCTGCTCGGCTCCAGCCCGGCCCCCACCGGCGGCTACTATACTAAGGTTGCCATTCGCGAGATTGTCGCCTGCGCGCAAGGGTTCGGCATCGAAATCGTGCCGGAGATCGACATACCCGGCCATTGCTACGCCATGCTGCAGTCGATACCGGAACTGCGCGATCCGCAAGAGGCCGGCAGCTACTATTCGGTTCAGGGCTTCCCGGACAATTGCATCAATCCCGCCCGCGAAAAGACCTATGAGGTCATCGAAACGATCTTTTCGGAACTCATCGAGCTTTTCCCCTTCAAGACCATCCACATCGGCGCCGACGAAGTGCCACTCGGCGCATGGTCGGGCTCGCCGGAGGCGCTCTTAGCGCTGCGTTCGCTCGCCGGTGATGAGGTTGCCGATGCGCATGCCAAGCGCCTGAACGTGATCACCAACACGCATGGAGCCGATGACATCCATGGCTCGGGTGCGGCCTTCCTGCAGGCAGAGTTCCTGAAGCGCATTCAGAGCTTCCTCGCCTCTAAGGGCTGCATTACCGGCGGCTGGGAAGAAGCGGCGCATGGCGACGTCATCGACAAATCGAAGAGCTATCTTTGCAGCTGGCGCAATGTGGAAGTCGCCGCCGAACTTGCCAATCGCGGCTATGAGATCGTCGTCTGCCCGGGACAGGTCTACTATCTCGACATGGCGTTGCGGCCGGACTGGGACGAGCCGGGCGCCAGCTGGGCCGGCACGTCGGATGCCGAGAAGCTCTACACCTTCGATCCGGTCAGCGGCTGGACGGAAACCCAGAAGCAGAAGCTTCGCGGCATTCAGGCCTGCATCTGGTCCGAACCGATGACCGATCGCGCCGTCTTCGATCGGCTGGTCTTTCCGCGCCTGTCCGCGCTTGCCGAAACAGGCTGGACGAAACCGTCGTCCAAGTCGTGGGAGCGTTTCAAGGCGCTCGCAGGGCTGATGCCGCTGCTCTACGGGCTGCAGCAGTCGTAAGCTCGGGTTTGGATTGAGGATCATCTTTGCCATCACCGGAGACTGTGATGGCAATGGACACTGACATTGCTCTTAAGCTGCGAGCTCGAGCGTCGCAGACACGTCGGAGCAAGCCTGCGCTGGCGGTCAGTCCTGCTGATCCTGCGGCGGGGCGGTGCATCCTGGTTCGGCGATGCGAATGGGGCGGGTTCCAACAGGGGCGCCGGTCGCGCGATCGATGGTGACGGGATCGATCTCGGTTCCGGTTTCGGCATCGAAGAAGCGGGTGACTTCGCCGCCGCCGCGGTGCTTGCGGCCCCAGGCGCCGATCGCAAACAGAACTGGCAAAAAGTCGCGGCCGGCCTCTGTCAGCACATATTCGTCGCGCGGTGGGCGCTCGGAATAGCGACGTTTTTCCAGCAGCCCTTCCTCGGTCAGCGATGACAGCCGCCCCGTCAGCATCGTTGGGGCAATGCCTAGGCTTTTTCGAAAATCATCAAAGCGGGTCAGCCCCGCATGGGCGTCGCGCATGATCAGCATGCTCCACGCATCGCCCACGAGCGCCAGGCTGCGGGCGATAAGGCAGGGCTGATCCGAAAGTTTTTTCATGTCGATATCTTTTTAGTAGTGACTTGCTATCAATTTGATAGTAACAGAATGTACATGGATGTTCCACGACAAAACGAAGGCAGAGATGAGTAAGAGAGAACGCGGCATTGCCCTGGTAACCGGGGCGTCCTCCGGCATCGGGCTGGTGACGGCGAAAGCGCTGCGGCGCGATGGTTACCGTGTGTTCGGCACCAGCCGAAGGTCGATGCCCGATACCGCCGACGGGATCACGATGCTGATCTGCGATGTGATCGACGATCAGTCCGTGCAGGGCGTCGTTGACGAGGTTCTGAGCCGGGCAGGGCGGATCGATCTTCTCGTCAACAATGCCGGGATCGGCCTGCTTGGTGGCGCCGAGGAATCGACGACGGCGCAGGCGAAATCCGTATTCGACGTCAACGTCTTCGGCACCATACGGATGACGAATGCGGTACTGCCGGTGATGCGGCGGCAACGCAGCGGCCGGATCGTCAACCTGAGCTCAATCCTCGGGCTGATCCCGGCGCCTTTCAACGCGCTCTACGCCGCGACCAAGCACGCGATCGAAGGCTATTCGGAATCCCTCGACCACGAAGTGCGCACGCAAGGCATCCGTGTGGTGCTCGTCGAACCGGGCGTCACCCGCACCTCCTTCGAGGAGAACATCACGCGGCCGGACCGGCCGCTTGCCATCTACGATGCGGTGCGTGCCGACGCCGAAAAGCTGATGCGCGAAATCGTCTCGAAGGGCGATGCACCCGAGGTGGTGGCCGCAACTATCGCCCAAGCCGCCAATGCGCCATCGCCAAAGAGACGCTACACGGCTGGAAAAGCCGCGGGACAGGTGCGCTTCATCCGCCGCTTTCTGCCCGAGTCCTTCGTCGACAAGAGCCTCCGGAAATTCAACAAGCTTCCCGAGTGAGCCTGCCTTGTCGCTGTGCCGGCTCACCATACAAACGAAAGTTCGTCCAATGAAAGCATTCCTGATCGATCGCTACAAGAAAGGCGGCGCCCTCAGGCTCGGCCATAGCCCCGAACCGCAACTGCGTGAAAACGACGTGGTGGTCGAGATCCATGCCGCCAGCGTGAATCTGCTGGATGCCAAGATCCGGGACGGGGAATTCAAGCTCATCCTGCCCTACCGGCTTCCGCTGGTGCTCGGCAATGATGTCGCGGGCGTCGTGGTCCGGGTCGGGGCGAATGTCCGGCAGTTCAAGCCGGGCGACGAGGTCTATGCGCGGCCTAGCCAGGATCGCATCGGGACGTTCGCCGAGTATATCGCCATCGATGCGGCCGATGTCGCGCTGAAGCCCGCCAATCTCAACATGGAAGAGGCCGCGTCGATTCCGCTGGTGGCGCTGACCGCATGGCAGGTTCTGGTCGAGCGTGCCAAATTGCAGAAGGGACAGAGGATACTGATCCATGCGGGCTCCGGCGGCGTTGGTACTGTTGCCATCCAGCTTGCCAAACATCTCGGCGCCCATGTGGCGACGACCACGAGCACGGCAAACATCGATCTGGTGAAAAGCCTCGGCGCCGACGTGGTGGTCGACTACAAGAAGGAAGACTTCGAAAAGGTGCTGAAGGGCTATGATGTCGTGTTGAACAGCCTGGGCAAGGACACGCTGGAGAAATCGCTCGCCGTCCTGAAGCCGGGCGGCAAGCTGATCTCGATATCAGGTCCGCCCGATCCCGATTTCGCCAAGGAGAACGGCTCGGGCTGGCTGCTGCAGCAAGTCATGCGCCTTTTGAGCTTCGGCATCAGGCGGAAAGCGAAACGCCGGGGGATCGGCTATTCTTTCCTCTTCATGATCGCAAACGGCGCTCAGCTCGGCAAGATCACCTCGCTGATCGAGGCAGGCGCCATCCGCCCCGTCATCGACCGGGCCTTCCAATTCGAGAAGACCAATGAGGCGCTGGACTATGTGGAAACGGGCCGCGCGAAAGGCAAGGTCGTCATTGCGGTGAAGTGAGGTCTGGACCCTCGGTTTAGCCGAGCGGCTTTTGCAGGTGTCGAGGCGCGGATTGGTTTCGGAGATCAAGGCTGCCGTCTCGTCCCGCCTACAACGAACAAACGCTTATCGAGCGAAGGCGCTTGATTGTCGTTGCCGGTAGGCTGAGGGTGTGACGCCTGTGCCCAGCTTGAATGCCCGTGTCATGTGGCTCTGGCTGCTGAAGCCGCAGGCGGAAGCGATCTCTGCGATTGGGTCCATCCCGCACAACATCGATTTGGCGCGCTCGACACGCCGGTGGGCCACCCAGCCATGCGGGGACACACCATAGCTTGCCCGGAACATCCGCTGAAAATGAAAGGCGCTGAGCTGCCCGATCGCCGCCAGATCCTGCAAGCGGATTGCCTCATCGAGATGGGCCTCGATGTATTCCAGACTCCGGCGCCGCACATGAGGAGCGAGCCCGCCGCTGATCGCGCAGGGACGCATCCCTCCATAACGCGGATCAACGAAGAAATCGTTGATCGTCTGTGTCATCGCTTCTTCAGCCTGCAGATGACTGCCCGCCACCATCGCTTTCGTCATCTGAAGAAGCGTACGCGCCAAGGCGGGCGCATCTGCGAAGGTTACTTCGGGAAGGGCCATAAGCCGAGCATCGCGGTCAAACATCTCCGCAAACATCCGGCGCATCTGATCGTCGGGAACATACAGATGGACGAATTGGGAGAAGTCGGTGATTTCCCATTCGGAGGAGTGCTCCTGTGGCATGATGCACAGGACTCCCGGACGGCCGCGCGCGGCGGGGCTGCCATCCAGACGACGCGTTCCGGCGCCACCCCTCAGATAAAGACTGAACGTATGACCGTTCGGCCGCTGATAGCTCATCCTATCGTGTGCATTGCTCCAGATGGCAGCTGATCGCCCGAACCCCAAATCGATAGACTGCGACATCCGCGCAGTGGGAGATGCGGACAAAAACCTGAAAACCGAGGGGTGATTATATTTCACCAATTCTTCCCCACACCTGACCATGCCGTGTGAATAGTACCGGCGGACGACCCGCATGGCGAGCCGGAAGTCCGGGCAGATCGATTTCATAGCAAGAATCTGCAAGAGGCCTGCTCACGGTTCGCCTATTGGTCGGGAAAACGAGGATCACTCCATGGCAAATGCCGCTCTCTTCATCGCGACCGTCCTTATATGGGGGACGACATGGATCGCCATTGCGATGCAGGTCGGCCCCGTACCGGTCTTGGTCTCGGTCTTTTACAGATTCGCGGTCGCGGCAGTGATCCTCGTCACCATCCTGGCCGTCATGCGGCGGTTCAAGCTCCCTGCCTTGCGCGATCAGCCTTTCATCCTCACGCAAGCACTCTGCCTGTTCAGCCTCAATTTCATCTGTTTCTACAACGCAGCCGCCTCTATCCCGTCTGGGCTGATCTCCGTGATCTTCTCGCTCGCAACGATCTACAATGCCGTCAATGCGCGCCTCTTCTTCGGCGACCGCATTACAGGCCGCACGCTTCTCGCAGCCGCGCTCGGAGCAACCGGCCTTCTCCTCCTTTTCGGACAGGACGTTGTCGTCGATTTTGATATGGGTACGTTGAAAGGGATCGGGCTCGCGGCGCTTGGCACGCTGTTCTTCTCGCTGGGCAATATGGCATCGCGTCGAAACAGCGCTGCCGGAATCTCACCACTTACCGCCAATGCCTGGGGCATGACCTATGGCGCGATTGTCCTCCTCTCCCTCATTGCCGTGACGCGAACGCCGATCGTGGCGCCGCCCAACATCACCTATCTTGCCGCACTGCTCTATCTCGCGGCGATCGGATCGGTGATCGGCTTCACCACCTATCTCATGCTGGTGTCGCGCATCGGCTCCTCACGCGCTGCCTATGCCACCGTCCTGTTCCCAATCGTCGCCCTGTCGCTATCGACTGTCTTCGAGGGTTACCACTGGAGCGGTTTAGGCCTGATCGGCCTGGCGCTGACGCTTCTCGGGAACGTGGTCATCTTTGCGCGACCTCTGGCCCGTCGCCCGCACCAAGCCGATGCGAGGCCGTCTGCCTCCTGAGGGCGCCGATAGGCGGTCATCGATACTTTCTATGACCGCTGCGTAAAGATCTTCCTTTCGAACGGAGCTGTGGCGGTGACCTGACCAATGAGCCTCGGCTCAGCCAAGCGGCTTTTGCAGAACGTCGAAGCGCGGATTGGTTTCGGAAAATATCGGCAGGGCGGCGGCGCCGAGAATTGCCGTATCCTTGCCGGTCATGCCGATCATGACGCGAGGAATGGTCCGCTTCTGGCTGGGGTCGATCGGAATGTGCAACGGCTCCAGCCGCTCGGCGAGCCGCTGCATCAGCGATGTCGATATGCTGCCTCCAAGCACGATGGTCTGCGGATCGAAGGCCAGTTCCAGAAAATCGACGGTCTGCCGCAGCGGCTGGACCGCCTGATCCAGCCAGGCATCCAGACCTTCGCCGCCTTTGGCGATCAGCGCATCGAGTTCATCCGGCAAAAGCTCTGCAGCATTCGTAATCCCCATGAATTCATAGGCAACAGTCGGCGACACGTAACGATCGAGGCACCCGCGCTTGCCGCAGCTGCAGAGCCGGCCATGCGGCTCGATGATGATGTGGCCGATCTCGCCGGCATTCTGCCGACTGCCCTTGTAGAGGTGCCCATCGAGAAACATGCCGGCGCCGATGCCGCCGCCACCGGCAAGAAAAAGATAGACGAAGCTGCTGAAGCCGCGGGCAACACCGTGCAGGCGTTCGCCGATGGCAGCCGCCGTTGCGTCATTCTCGACAAGCACCGGCACCTTGACGCGCCGTTCCAGCTCATAGCCGACAGGGAAGTCCTGCCAACCCGGCAGGTTCTGCGGGCTGAGCGACGTGACCCCTCCCTCCGCATAGCGACCGGGTAGGGCCATGCCGACACCGAGCAGCCTGTTGCGATCGAAGGAGAAAGCTTGCTGTAGATCCTCGACTATAGAACCGAGGACAGGCATCGCCTGTTCGGGATCGGGATGTTCGACATGGCGCTCGATGCTTGCACAGACGGCGCCCGAGAGATCGGTCAGCACACCACTGGCACGCTGGCGGCCAAGTTCGAGGCCGATGGAATAGGCCCCGTGCGGGTTGATCGAGTAGGGAATGATCGGCTGGCCACGCGCAAGCTTCTGCGCTTTCGCTGGCACGAGCAGGTGAGAACGCTGTAGTTCCTCGACGATGTTCGAGACCGTTTGCGCCGTCAGCGCGGTCATACGGGCGATCGCGGCGCGCGACAGCGGACCGTTGGTACGGATAGCCTCAATCACGACACGCCTGTTGTGTGACTTGGCCTGCTCGAGATTGGTGCCTGAAATCGCTTTCATGGTGTCTTTATGGAGTTTGAGTCTCACCATTGCCACAAGACGATCACCTGGGGAAGAGGAGAAGTGTGCAGTCTTTTCAATGTGATCGCGACGACAATTGATACCGATTGTTTCGCCGGTTCTTAAAGTATCACTTTAACAGCTGTGTCGCGGAGATCGATGCTGTTGACGGCGCAGGACAGGCATCGAATTCATCTGAATGATAAGAGATCCCTTATGAAAATCGTCTTGTCGGGAATCGACGTCGACAGGATGAAGTTCTATGGCAGGTGGAAAGCCTAACCAATTGAGACGAATCATGAATTTGCGCATCAGCCGCACTGCAGGAAACACGGTACTCCTCGGCGTGCTGCTGATGCTTCTCGGCGATTTCCTGTTTTCGCTGAACGACGCCATGGGCAAATGGCTGGTGGCGAGCTTTGCGGTCGGTCAGGTCTTGGTGATCCGGTCGCTCGGCTCCTTTCTGATCCTTGCACCGATGATTGCCAGGCAAGGACCTCGCTCGCTATTTCAGGTCGAACGTGTGCCCCTGCAGATCCTGCGGGTGATCCTGACGACAGGGGATGTCGCATTTTTCTATGCCGCGGTCGCCTACCTTCCGCTCGCCGACGTCATGACCTTCTACATGGCCGGCCCCATCTATGTAGCCGCCCTTTCGCATTTCTTCCTCGGCGAAACGATCGGCTGGCGCCGCTGGCTCGCCGTCATCATAGGCTTTATCGGCGTCGTGGTAGCGCTAAGACCATCGACAGCAATGTTATCCTGGCCGTCGATCTTCGGCCTGATCGGCAGCCTTTCCTTCGCGCTGACGCTGATCCTCGGTCGTCGGCTGCGGCAAACGGGTGACGCCACGCTTGTGACATGGCAGACAGTCGGCGCCCTCGTCACCGGTCTAATCCTAAGCGTGGGCGACTGGCGTTCCATGTCCGTCCTCGACTTCGCCGCGATGCTGGCGCTAGGTATTGTCGCGGGCAGCGCCCATATGATGATCACGCGCGCGCTGAAGCTTGCCCCAGCCTCCCTGCTTGCACCGCTTCAATACAGCCTGCTGCTCTGGGCAATCGTGCTTGGCTATGTTTTCTTCGGCGAGCTGCCGGACAGCCAGATTCTGGTCGGCTCCGTCATCATTGTTCTCGCAGGCCTCTTCATTTTCCATCGCAAGAACATCGTGGACGTCACGCCCAACGCTGACGTTCCGCCCGATGGTCATTAGGGGTCACACGGTCTCGTGGCGATTTCACAGCTGGGGAAGTCTACCGGCTCATCGCTCTCACGGATCGAACTCATCCTGGCGTCCACCGCAGTCAGTCGCCTCAGATGACGCCGTGACGACAGGGTCTCTTCCGGGCCTTCAACAGGCGCAAGGATGATTTGCTCGTCGAATTTCGATTTGTTCAACATACCATTCGCCATTCCTGGCTCGGGAGCACGGCGTTGCTTCGCTACAAGCCGGATGGCTTGCCTTACGAAACTGAGCATAAAAAGCGGGTTTTGAAAAATCGCCCAGGCGGTCACGATTGACAGATGCAGATTCCCCGCCTTTCTGTACTGCCGGAATGCATATTTTTGAGTAAGCGCGATAGCGCTTCTGGCTGCGTATCTCGGAAGCTGCGGATTTGCGGCGACCGAGCGCTTGATTACTTCCAAAAGACCTTGAGCCATTCGCGTGTAATTGGACGACATGTTGCCGGGATATTTTCTGTATCCCACCAGGCGTTCGGGAACGACTTCCATGCAATAACGTGCGGCAAGCCTAAGTTCGAAATCGACGTCTTCGCAGCCTCCAATACCTGCTGCTGCGTATGAGCTATCAAACCCACCGATCTCACGCGCAACGTCCCGTCGGACGAGAAGCGCGCTTCCGTTACCTATATATTTGAAATTCAGATGCCGGGCATAGATATAGCCCCTTGCGATTTTGGATCCGCCGAGCCCAATGATTTCGTCGTCCTGATCGATGATATAATGCAGCACATAGACCGCGGCCCATCGCGGCGACAAGCGATTGAGAGCGTTGACCTGCTTCTCGATTTTCGTCGGGTGCCAGAGGTCGTCGGCGTCAAGGAATGCTACAAATCGACCTGATGATGCGTCGATTCCAGTATTCCTTGCGGCTGCGACACCGCGGTTTGGTGTGGACACGAGGCGGATGCGTGAATCCGTCATCGCTATCTGCTCGACCAGTTGTGCCGTGTCGTCCGTGGAGCCGTCATTGACGACAATGATCTCCAGGGCGGTATAGGTCTGGCGCGCAGCGGATCGAAGCGTGCGCTCAATATACGCGGAAGCGTTGAAGGCCGGAATGACGACCGAAACCAAGGGCTGGGCGGAATAAAAAGCGTCTCCCTGATCCATTGATTATTCCTTATACCGCTGGCGGGACGAGACGAATCTGATGCTTCATCAGGCTCGCAACGGACGATCTATGGCTGACGATAATCAGTGTTCGGCTCTGATATTCCCTAAGCAGAAGGGAAAGCACCCGCGCCTCGGTCGCCTCGTCAAGCGCGTTGGTGGCTTCGTCGAGGAGCAGGATCTCCGGCCGGCCGGCGAGTGCACGCGCCAGGCCGATGCGCTGCCGCTGGCCGCCCGAAAGCCTTATCGCCTCATCACCCAGCCATTCATCGAAGCCGGAAGGCAGTTTCTCGATGAACTCAGTCGCGCAAGCCACATCTGCCGCCCAGCGCACATCCTCCTCGGAAATTTCGCGGCGGAACCGGATGTTGTCGAGGACCGTACCTTCCATCAATTCGACGTCCTGGCCCGAAACTGAGAATAGCTGCAGCCAGCTCGATCGTTCGATGGTCGAAAGATCCCTGCCGTCGAAGGTTATACGACCCTCACTTGGCTGGATGAGATCGAGCAGCATGTTGAGGATGGTCGTCTTGCCGGAGCCGCTTTGTCCGGTCAACGCGGTGGTCTCTCCTGTCCTGATGGAGAAGCTGGCTCGGCTGACGGCGGGAACGCTGCTGCCTTCATATGAGAAGGAGACATCATGGAAAGCGATTTCCTTCTGCAGATGTCTGAGCTTTTCTCCGCAGGTGACCTGTCTGGCATCGTCGGCCTCGGAAATTATCGCCAGAACGTTCTGCAGAGGCGCCTCCAGGGCATGCAGGCCAAGGATCTGGGAATCAAACTCCTTGATATACGGTTGAAGCCTGTAAAGAAGGATGGTCGCCGACAATGCTGCACGGAAGTCTACCGGCAGAAATTGCGAGGACAGAATGATCGTCAGGATCACGCCGAATGTCAGCACTTCGCTCAAAAGTGAGGTTGCCGCACTCATCCGGTCGGAATGGGACCAGGTTTTCCCGACATCCGTGGAAAGCGCGTCGAAAATGCTTTCGTGGCGCTTTTCCAGGCCGAAGCTTTTCACGGCCTTTAAGGTCTGCAGCGTGGTCCAGGTTAGTTGTGTCAGGTCCTCCACTGCCGAAATGGCGGCCGCGCCTGTACGCCGATATGCCTCGGCAAACAGGCCGAGGGTCAGATTATGGACAACGCCGAAAATAAGCCCGAGCACGGCGATCGGCCATGCCATCACGAGCATTCCGGCACCGAAGATGACGATGGTCCCGAGATTGATCCCAAGGCGAACCAGGCTCGCGTGAGCCGAAGCGACCGCATAGGATTCCGTTGCGATGACATTCATGAGGTCGCTGCGTTCGTAATGCTGAAAGCGCTGAAGCGGGATCGTCAGGATTTTTGAATAAAGACGATGCCGAATGCTGCCGCTGATTTGATGGCTGACGGTGCTCGCGATGATCGAATTGGCGCAGCCCAGAACGATCCTGAGGATGATCGCGCAGATCAGGATGGTGACCAGCATAGATTTCGATATCGCGGTTTCAAACCCTCCGAAAAATGCAGGAAGTCCGGCGATTGCAGCACTGGAAGAGGAGCCCTGCTGGCCGAGAACAAAAACGAGGCTCACCAGAAAGGTGATCCCGACCATTTCCATCAGACCGCTCAAGATCCCGACCACGACCATCACCGACGTCTTGAGCCGAAGCGACGGCACGAGTTTCAGAAGCTCGCGGAAGCGGGCTGCGACGATCAGATTGAAGGCGCCGGTCGGCTTGGCGGAAGCGGATTTTCGCAGTGTCATCATGCACCACCTCCGCGCGGTTGGATGAACACGCGAGTCTGTCCAACAGCCGCCGCTTCAAAACGGTCACGGAATGACGTGCCATTCTCGGGGAAAGCGATGACTGTCATTGCTTCCCGTATCGGCGGGGCAGGCCGTTTTCCGGTGACGGGTGCCGACAATCGATTTGCCAATCGTCGTGCGTGGCCTTTGACTGAGTGCCAGACAAGACCGGCACCGTGGATGGCGAGCCTCAGAGGGAAGCGCGCAGCCATTATCGGCGCCAGCTTTCTGACCTGATCATGGTCTTTGCTGGAAAACGCCTTGTGGAAATACCACCGTGCCGTATCGAATTCCGCGGTAGTGGCGGCGGCGGTAAGATGCGGGTGGCGTTTTTTGACCTCTGCCATCACCAGGGCGTGAGATCTCAGCATGCGACAGGCATTGCTCGACATGTTTCCCTGAGTAAAACGGTATCCCGTCAGAAAATCAGGGACCGGGGCGAAAGGTAGCCTTTCGGCCAGCGCCAGATATAGCTTCTGATCTTCGCATCCCTCAGCCTTTTGATCGCGCAGCGACGGATCGTAGCCACCACATGCCAGGACATCCGCACGCGGCATGAGCGGCGTGCTGCCGTTACCGATAAAATTCTCCCGAACCATGATTTCGAAGACGTCGCCCTTGTACAGCACAGGTTTCGAATGGGCGAAAATCACGTCATTCACGTCGATGGCCGCGTACCAGTTGTAGGCGACCCCGTGCCCGTCGGGGAGGCTGGCGAGCGCTCGGAGCTGCAATTCGATTTTTCGGGGATGCCAGAGATCGTCGGCATCGATGGGGGCAATGTATCTGCCGGCTGCTTCGCGGATTGCCAGGTTGCGGGCGCGAGCCACACCGCCGTTTTCCTGTCTCAGGACCCTGATGCGTGAATCTTGGAGGCGATAT
This sequence comes from Rhizobium sp. CF142, assembly GCF_000281145.1. Taxonomy (NCBI): domain Bacteria; kingdom Pseudomonadati; phylum Pseudomonadota; class Alphaproteobacteria; order Hyphomicrobiales; family Rhizobiaceae; genus Rhizobium; species Rhizobium sp. CF142. The sequence continues at coordinate 139,896 of NZ_AJWE01000109.1, forward strand.
TCGTTTGCCAGTTCGTACGTTCCGTCCTTAGAGCCATCGTCGACCACAAGGATTTCGAGGCGTTCATGGGTCTGGTTCGATACGCTGCGAATTGTATTCGCGAGTGTTTTCGCGGCGTTGTAGGCAGGAATAACAACCGTGACCAAGGGGAGCGGATCGACGTTCATGGTTCGCTATCCAATGAAGGCGTCGGGTTGTCCCATCAGTTCGGCAAAGGCCCTGAGAGGAAGGTCGCCGCGAACTTCGAGGCGTGGCAGGGATAAGGGGTTGTCCGAAGAGCTCGTCCTTTGAGGCTTTGTTGAAAAGCCGGTCTCGTAACCCGCTTGAGCAAGAATGCCAGGAACACGGAAATCGGTGGAGCCGAAGGGAAGGGCGATGGAGCTCACCGCCTCGCCTAGCCGGCTTTCCAGCGCATCGCGCGAAAGGACCGCTTCGCCCAGCAACGTGGCATTGTCCAGCGAACTTGCCGGCCTGTGAGACGCTAGATGAGACCCGAAACGGATTCCTTGTCGGTGCAGGCTCTGGATATCGGCCCAGGACATCAGCGGTGCCGTATTCCCGTAACCGGCATCCCAATCCGACCTGCCGCCCACCTTATCCGTCACCACGAAGACATCTGCACTGAACCCGTTTTCAGCCAGGATCGGAAAGGCATCGGTAAGAAAGTCGAGATAGGCATCGTCAAAAGTTAGAACGACGGGTCGACCCTGAATGGGCTTGTTCTCGCGCAACAGGCTGGTCAGGCTTTCGGCCGTCAGCGCATAATAGCCCTGTCGCCGGAGGAACTGCATCTGCTTACGGAAGGTATCCGGTGTCACTCGAAAGCGACGGAGCGAGTCCGGTCCGTCGAGCGCGATTCTATGATACATGAGCACCGGAACCGAGGTCACGACCTCATTCGTCCATGCGGCCTCGCGATCGACGCCGGCCGGCCCCCAGATAATGTATTTGGCGACGTTCGCATCGAGAGGTACGCCATGGGGCTCGATATGCACGACTGGTGTTGCCGTATTGCGCTTTGCGAACCGATGAATGGCATAAAGCTCAGCCTCGATCGTCTCCTCCAGCATAAGATCAGGCAGGTTTGACAGGACCTTCTTGATCGTGCCCATGCCAAACGGATTGTTCCAGTCGAAACCGGTTCTGCCGGGCTCGTCGCGCCGGAGATGGGCGTGGGCCGTGATAAGGTAACCGCCCGGTTTCAAGGCGGCCGCGATTTTCCGGCATACCAGCTCCAGGCTGGCCTCGTCGTCGATGAAGTAGAGGACCTCCGAACAGACGATCAGATCCTGTTCGGGCGGAAGTTCGCTTTCAACGAAATCCAGGACGCGAAGCTCCACGTTAGGAAGATCTCGGCATCTCTCGGCTGCCCTTTCAACAGCGCGGCTGGAAATGTCCGCAGCCATCACGAAGCCGACCTTTTGCGCAAGCTTTGCCGTGAACAGCCCTTCCGCGCAGGCAAGCTCCAGGGCTTTTTCGACCCCATCCGGAATGAGGCTCAGCGTCTGCTCGTATTTGACCTGTTCGTATATGGAGACATAGTTCCAGGGATCCGGGCGCTCGAAAAAACGTTCCCAATATTCCTTTTTCGTCGTTGCCTCAGGCAGAGCCGATTGTTCGCCTCCCACTTCAGGGGGCTCGTCGGTCCTCGCGACGACAGGGGTGGCGAGCCGTTGCTGGTAGTCGGATTCCGTCTCCAGCAAGCATGCGTCATTATTCTCCCGTCCTCTAGCAGCAGTTTCGACGAGCGCGGTCAGATGTACCCTTTTGAAGAGATGCTTGATCTGCCGCCGTCGCCCGCTGCGCTGTCGGACAATTTTGCCGAAAGCCCTCATATTGCGAACGGCTCCGGCCGTCCAAGAGCGGGCATAGGAGAACGTTAAAGGTGTAGGCAACCGATCTTCGGCCGGCAATTCATCGATAATGAGGCGAACCTGAGCGCGAACCGAGAGGTCTCCCCACAAGGGGCCGACATGCGATCCGATATATAGCCCTCTAGCAAAGACGTGCAGCAGCAGCGTATCGGCCCCATCAACCTTGGTGATCCAGGCCAGCTTGTCGATGTCGATGGCAGCCACCTGCAGATGGCCGAGCGCGAAGGAGCGAGACATGTCGGGCGCCGAGATTGACCAGACAACGAGCTCTTCCACCCGGCGCCCCGTTCCGGGCAGGGAGTGCCGCTCAAGCAATTGTACGAGATCAAGGAACGCCGGCTTCCAACGCTCCAGCAAATCGACGAGATCGGCGGGACGCGCTACTTTCAGGCCGATCTGCAATCCGTGCAATATCACTTCGGCCAGGAAGTTTTCATAACCGGAAGCGTTGGGGAATTTGGGCAGAAGCTCTGCAAGCGCGGCAAGTTCGTCTCCCGAACAGAGGTTGACTGAGGCGGCCCAGGCGAGCATTCGCAATTGACCGAGAGCAGGCGCCGTCCATCGGGCGTCCTCATCATCCGGCGACAGCCCCTCTTTCAGGCGCAGCGCTTGCGCCCTGCGAGTGACACGGACTGCATCCCTCAGCATTTTCAGCGGATCACCCGAGAGAGAGCCGGTCTTCATGCGATAGAAGGCAAGGCACCCTTCGACCTGCCGGAACGAAACTCCCGCAAAAGCCATACGGAGCCAGAGATCCCATTCCTCACAAGTCTGCAGTTCGACATCCAAACCGCCCAGCCGGATGAAAGGGTCTCTGGGAAAGACCACCGTATGAATGGCCAGGGCACAGAAGGACGAGAATTCCCGCTTTGCCCTGTCGCCTGCGAGATCAGGGGGTATTTCGACACCTAACATCCGGCCGTCCGGCGTGACGCGGCGATGACTGCAATAGGCGATGATCGGTTGCTGGCCATCGGCGGCAACCGGCAGCATGCTTTGGATAAAAACAGGGTCCAGCCAGTCATCCGCATCAAGCATGCAAAGCAGGGGAGCGGTCGCAAACCCGGCGGCTGCGTTACGCGCTGCGGATGCGCCGGCATTCGGCTGACGGTGGATCAGGATCCGGCTGTCCGCTTTCGCAAAGCCCTCGAGCACTTCCCAGGTATCGTCTTTCGAACCGTCATCGACGACCACTGCTTGCCAATTCGACACCGACTGTTTCTGCAAGCTGCCCAAGCAGTCGACCAGAGTTTCTGCCGCGTTGTAGGCGGGGATAAGGAACGATATGTCCGGCTTCGATGCGGTCACCATGCCGGCATCTTCCAGCGGCGAAGGACATACAAGGCGCCGTTCAGGCATCCCAATATTTCCTCCTTCAGAAAGAAGTTGTCCGAGGTCGCTCCCCTGGGCAGCCGTTTCCTCAACTTTCGAAGATAGTACCGGGGCAGGGCGACAAGGATGCGTCGCAGATTGCCCCGGTTTCCGGTGTTCTGGTACTGGACCAGCAGGGCTGCCACATGGCCGCTCATATATTGGCGGATCTGCTTGGCGAGCCCCTTCATCTCTTTGCGATGGAAATGCCAGGAAACCGCCGTCGGCTCGTAGCGACAAGTGCCGCCGTGATGGAGAAGTCGATTCCAGAATTCGGAATCGCCCGAACACCCTGCCGCACCCATATCCAGCCGCACGTCGAACAATCCGATATCGTCGAATACCTGGCGGCGGAATGCCTGGCTTGCGCCCGCGCCGATCAGCCAGGCAGGCGCCCCGAATGGTGCGCTCTGGTGATAGAAGTCCTGACCGAAGTCCTGACGTTTATAGCCTCTGCCAAATCCCCAATGGGTTTCGAATATCAGTTGCGCGGGCGTGGAAAGCTCCCCGGGAAGGACAAGGCCGGTAACGCATCCAATCTCGGGCCGGTCAAAGGCCTTCATCAGGTTCTCCAGCCACTGTTCATGCAGCACCACGTCGTCATCCGTGAACGCCAGGAACTCGGTCTTTGCCGCGCGCACGGCGGCATTGCGGGCGTAGTCCAGTCCGACCCTATTCTCGCGCACATAGATCGCGCCAGCCGCCTCCACGACGCGCCGCGTACCATCACCGGCTGAGGCGTTGTCGACGACGATTACTTCAACTGGAGGTAGTGACTGCCTGGGGATTGATGCGAGACATCTGGCCAGTTCGTCCGGCCGATCCTTGGTGCAGATCAGGAGGCTGACGTCGCGGTTCCTGATCGGCGCCTGCATCACATTTCGAGCGTGTTCGATTGTCTCCGGCAACACGGCGCGCGCAGCCAGAGCGCTCGGGTTTTTGGACCCCTCGATATAGACCTGACCGACGGGAAGGCCTGCGGAGACGAAGACGACGAGCCCGGCGCCGATCGCCGGGGCATTCGCACCAACGTCATCCGACGAAAGATCCAGATATCTGATGGGCACAGGAAAGACGTTGTCTTTCATGTCACGCGGTATGGCGTCACTCATTATTACACTCTGCGACAGATGCCGGGGAACTGTTCAGCGTCCTGCATTGGCCAGCCGGCGGGAACCCGCCTGAGCAGCCTCTGTCGCGGTAATTTTCATCTCCTGCCTGAACCAGTCCAGAGTCTTTGCAACGCCTTCCTCATAGCTGATCGCGCACGACCATTCGGGCATCACGTAATTCGCATTCGTCAGATCTGGCCGTCTGTTTGTCGGATCATGAGGCGGTGAAGGTTCGAAGACGATTGGAATCCCGTCCATCAGGCGCGAGACATACTGCGCCACTTCCAGGACTGAGATCTCCCGATCGTTCCCGACGTTAAGCGGACCCCTGTAATCCGTTTCATTCATCCAGAAGTAACGTGCAAAGCCATCAATAATGTCATCGACGTAACCCCAGCTTCGGGACTGCAGGCCATCCCCGAACACCGTAATGGGGCGGCCGGTCAGGGCCTGGGCGACGAAGTTAGAGACGGCTCGGCCGTCGTCCGGCCGTGTCCTCGGTCCATATACGTTGAAGGGCCGAACGATTTTAAGGTCCAGACCCTGGGTACGCTGCATTTCGAACAGCAAGGACTCCGTGCAGCGTTTGCTTTCGTCATAGGACGAGCGTGGCCCAGTGCAATCGACCTGGCCCTTATAAGACTCCGGCTGCGGCGAGACGAGCGGATCGCCATACACTTCTGAGGAAGAGGTGAAACAGAAGCGGCCTCCTTTTTTCAGAAGGTCCAGAAGACGGAAAGCTCCAATGAGATTTGCCGAAATGGTTCTCTTGGGTTCCTTCATATACCACGGCGGTGAGGCCGGGGAAGCAAGATGGTATACTTCGTCAAACTTGTCCGAAGTCTGAAGCTCTTCCACGTCGGACTGCACGAAATGGAAGCGGGGATCCTGGATATGGGAAATATTCGCCTCACGGCCAGTCCAAAGATTGTCGACGACAACCAGCTTTTCGATGTCGGTGCGATTTAAAAGCCTATCGCACAAATGTGATCCGAGAAAACCAGCTCCGCCTGCTACAAGCACTTTCTTCATGACTTCTCCAGCAGATAACATATTTCGTTTTTCTGGAATTTAAAGTTCAGAACTTTGATTGTTCAGTTCGGCGAGTGGCGGTTACTTTGGATTCTTGCAACGCCTCTATATGCAAATCGATGCGCCAAGAATGATCTCCATCCAATGCACCGTTCTAGAGAAAGGGGTACTGATGTCCGCCTTCGGCGCACCTCAATGTCCTCGATAAAAAGCAACGCAATCGCGTTCTAGCTTTTTTGCGCGCTGGCCAACACGGACTTAAGTCCGATATGGCCGACCTTCCCCTGAGTGAATGCCGAAACGCTTAAAGAACGAGACGGATGCGCGACCCGCCGCGCACTTAATTCCAGGTTGAGCCTCCAGGAGATCGAGGCGCGACGCCAAGATCGGGCTCGTTGTTGGCAACGAGCGGCCGCACAAATCCCCGTGAACTCAATCGTCTTGGGTTGCTGCTCGAGCAGATCAAACGCGTCGCACGCAATGGCGGACTCGCCTGCACCGCCGCGAAACAGCATGAAATTACAGGCGATTGCGGTTCTGCCCGCGCACCTATTCATTTCTGCCGATGGAGCCACTTTCCCGATTGACAGGACCACTTCCGACGATATTCTATTATAAAAATTGACATAACATAATTGTGGAACATTAAACCGGGAGCATGAAATGAAGACACTTGTCGCACTCCTTCTTGGCACTGCGCTGGTCGCCTTGCCGACAACTTTGCTGGCTCAGGAAAAGGGTGGCGTTATCAACGTCGCGACGATCGGCGAGCCGCCGACGCTTGACCCTATGTCCTCGACTGCCGACCTCGTCGGCATCGTCACGCAGCATATTTTCGAGACACTTTACACCTTCGACAAGAAGTGGAATGTCACGCCGCTTCTGGCTGAAAGCCTGCCGGAAATCAGCGCCGACGGTAAGACCTATACGATTAAGCTGCGCACCGGCATCAAGTTCCACGATAACTCCGACATGACGTCTGAAGACGTTGTCGCCTCGCTGAGCCGCTGGATGAAGATCGCCTCACGCGGCAAACAGGTCGCAGGCTTCATCGATTCCATCACTGCTGTCGATCCGGCGACCGTCAAGATCGCGCTGAAGCAGCCCTATGCGCCATTGACCTCGCTGCTCGCATTCAACAACTCCGCCGCCATCATCATCCCCGCTGAAAAGCAGGATGAACCGATGAAGGAATTCATCGGTACCGGCCCCTATATGCTGAAGGAGCGCAAGGCGGATCAGTATATCCAGCTCGTCCGCTTCGACGGCTACAAGTCGCGCGATGGCGAGAGCGACGGTTACGGCGGCGCGCGCCACCAGTATCTCGACGAAATCCGCTTCGTGCCGGTTCCGGATGCAAACACCCGCGTCGAGGCGGCCGTTTCCGGCCAGTATGATTATGTCGACGCGATCCCGGTCGAATCCTTCGACAAACTGAAGGCATCGAGCGCGTCGCAGCCGGTCATCCTGAAGCCATTCGGCTATCCGGTCTTCGTTTTCAACACGAAGGAAGGCCTTGCCAAGAATGTCGAGGTCCGCAAGGCAATCCGTCAGGCACTCAGCATGGAAGACATGCTCGCCGCAGCTTTCGGCAGCACGGATTTCTATACGCTCGACGGCGACATCTATCCCAAGTCATATGTCTGGAATACCAATGCAGGCGTCGAAGGCAATTACAATGTCGCGGACCCCGAAGGCGCCGCCGAAGCGGCCAAAAAGGCCGGCTACAATGGCGAGCCGATCCGCATTCTGACCAGCCGCCAGTACGAATTCCATTACAAGATGGCGCAGGTTGCGGCCGAATATCTGAAGACAGCCGGCTTTGCCGTCGACCTGCAGGTCGTCGACTGGGCAACGCTGACGCAGCGTCGCACCGATCCGAAGCTCTGGGATATCTACATCACCCACAGCCCCTTCCTGCCGGAGCCGGCGCTGATCGGGTCGCTGTCTCCCAGCTCGCCCGGTTGGTGGGATACGCCGGCGCGCAAGACTGTCGTCGATGCCTTCACGTCCGAGGTCGATCCGCAGAAGCGCGTGGCACTGTGGGCCGATGTCCAGAAGGCCATGTATGACGAGTTGCCCTACATGAAGATCGGCGATTTCAACGCCGTTTCGGCGAAATCGACCAAGCTTGAAGGTGTCGATCCGGCTCCGTGGCCGTATTTCTGGAACGCCTCCGTCAAGAAGTAATGCTCAATCGCAGGATACCGGTGCGCCTGCGCCGGTATCCTTCTTCTATTGTGCCCGCCCGGCACCGGGACAGACTTCATGATACGTTACATTTTTCAGCGCCTGCTTGGCATGATTGTCGTGATGTTCCTCGTCGTCACCATCGTCTTTGTCATCGTGCGCGTTACCCCCGGCGATCCGGCTGCCGTCATGCTCGGCCCCGATGCGACGCCGCAGGACATCGCCGATCTCAGAGCCAGCCTTGGTCTCGATAGGTCGATCGGCGTGCAATATCTCTATTATATCGGCCAGTTGCTGAAGGGCGATCTCGGACAGTCGATCTTCCTCAACATGCCCGTGACGTCTGCGCTGTTCGATCGCGCCGAACCCACCTTCTTCCTGACGATATTTTCGCTTGTTATCGCCAGCCTCATCGCGCTTCCGATCGGCATCTACGCAGCCTACCGCCGCGGCTCCTTCGTCGACCAGGCGGCAACGACGCTAGCGATGTTTGCCGCAAGCATTCCGAGCTTCTGGCTAGGCCTCATCCTGATGCAGGTCTTTGCCGTTCGCTTCGGCATGTTCCCCGTTTCCGGATATGGTGGACCGGGCTCGACATTCCTCGACCGTATGTATCACCTGACCTTACCTGCATTCGCACTCGGTATCGTCTCCTCGGCGCTCATCCTGCGTTTCACCCGGGCCTCGATGCTCGACGTGCTCGGTGACGACTATATCCGCACGGCGCGGGCCAAAGGGCTGATCGAGCGCAGGGTTATCCTCAAGCACGCGCTGAAGAATGCGCTGATCCCGATACTGACCGTTCTCGGCCTCACGGCCGCCGTCCTGATATCAGGGGCGGTCGTGACCGAGACCGTCTTCGGCCTTCCGGGTGTCGGCAATCTCGTCGTATCGGCGGTGCTGCGCCGCGACTATCCTGTTATCCAGGGAGCGCTTCTGGTGATCGCTGCGCTCTATGTCCTGATCAATTTTGCGATCGACATGCTCTACCTGCTCGTCGATCCGAGGGTGCGCTACTGATGACGGATATCGCGATCAAGCCGGCCGAAAGCGAAGGCCGCAAATTCATCCGCCAGTTTTTAAAGCGCAAGACAGTCGCCGTTGGCTTGCTCATTCTCACAGTTTTCGTGCTACTGGCGATCCTGGCGCCATGGGTTGCACCCTATTCGCCGTCGAAGCTTTCGATCATCAACCGTCTGAAGCCACCGAGCGGGACATATTTCTTCGGCACGGACGAGTTCGGCCGGGATGTGCTGTCGCGCACCATCTTCGCCGGCCGCCTGTCGCTGCTCGTCGGCGTCGCGGTCGTCGCACTTTCGGCGGCGATCGGGGTCACGCTCGGACTGCTTGCGGGCTTCTTCAAGAAACTCGACACGCCAATCGCTCGCCTGATCGATGCGATGATGGCCTTCCCGGATATCCTGCTGGCGATTGCGCTTGTCGCGGCTCTCGGCCCGTCGCTGACGACTGTCATCATTGCGCTGTCGATCGTCTATGCGCCGCGCCTTGCCCGCATCGTTCGCGCCTCGACCCTCGTGATCCGCGAACTGCCCTATGTCGAGGCGGCACAGGCGCTCGGTATCTCGACTTTCCATATCATGACCCGGCATGTGCTGAGGAACCTGCTTTCACCAATCATGGTGCAGTCGACTTTCCTCTTTGCGAGCGCCATGCTCGCCGAGGCCGGCCTGTCTTTCCTCGGCCTCGGTGTCAGCCCGGAAATCCCGACCTGGGGCACAATGATTGCCGCCGGCCGGCAATATATCGGTCAGGCCGACTGGATGACGCTGTTTCCGGGCGTCGCCATCATTCTCTCCGTGCTTTCGCTCCAGATGGTCGGTGACGGTCTGCGCGACATGCTCGATCCCAAACTTCGAAAGGACCTTTAAATGACCGGTGAAAAAGTGGGCAAGCCGCTCCTCCTCACCAACGTAAAGCCTGTTTGCTTCGGCGCCGGCACGCCTGATGGGGCAATCGACATTCTGGTCGATGCCGATGGCAAGATCGCCAAGCTTGGCCCGTCTCTGGCTGTGGCCGATGACGTGACGCGCGTCGACGGCAAGGGCGCCTTCGTCTCGCCCGGCTGGGTCGACCTGCATGTGCATATCTGGCATGGCGGCACCGACATCTCGATCCGCCCGTCCGAATGCGGCGTTGAGCGTGGCGTGACGACGCTGGTCGATGCCGGTTCTGCCGGTGAGGCCAATTTCCATGGCTTCCGCGAATATATCATCGAGCCGTCGAAGGAACGCATCAAGGCTTTCCTCAATCTCGGTTCCATCGGCCTGGTTGCCTGCAATCGTGTTGCGGAACTGCGCGACATCAGGGATATCGACCTTGACCGTATCCTCGAATGCTACGCCGAAAATAGCGAGCACATCGTCGGCATCAAGGTGCGCGCCAGCCACGTCATCACCGGCTCCTGGGGTGTCACCCCCGTCAAGCTCGGCAAGAAGATCGCCAAGATCCTCAAGGTGCCGATGATGGTGCATGTCGGCGAGCCGCCCGCGCTCTATGACGAAGTCCTGGAAATCCTCGGCCCCGGCGATGTCGTCACCCACTGCTTCAATGGCAAGGCCGGTTCGAGCATCATGGAGGACGAAGACCTCTTCAATCTCGCCGAACGCTGCGCGTCTGAAGGCATCCGCCTCGACATCGGCCATGGCGGCGCCTCCTTTTCCTTCAAGGTGGCGGAGGCGGCAATTGCCCGCGGCCTGCTGCCATATTCGATCTCGACCGACCTGCACGGTCATTCGATGAACTTCCCAGTCTGGGATCTGGCAACGACCATGTCGAAGCTCCTGTCGGTCGGCATGCCCTTCGACAAGGTGATCCATGCTGTGACCCATGCGCCGGCATCCGTCATCAAGCTGTCGATGGAAAACCGTCTGAGTGTTGGAGCCCCGGCCGAGTTCACAGTCTTCGATCTCGTCGATTCCGACCTTGAAGCGACCGATTCCAACGGCGACATCTCGGTGCTGAAGAAGCTCTTCGAGCCGCGATATGCGGTGCTGGGCAACGAGGCCTTCACCTCCAGCCGTTACGTGCCGCGTGCCCGCAAGCTGGTGCGCCACAGCCACGGTTATTCCTACCGGTAAGACCAGAACACAAGACATAGCATGACAGGAGTTTGCGTGAATCAGTCTTCCGCCACCGCCGGCCCGCCCGTTACCGCAGGTCAGCCCAGCACGTCACCCTATGAGCGGCTAGCAGCGCTTGGCATCAAGCTTCCGGCCCCGCCGCCGCCGATCGCTAATTTCGTCACCCATGTGCAGGAAGGCAACATGCTTTACCTGTCGGGGCAGGGGCCTCGCGAGCCTGATGGATTCATGCATGTCGGCAAGGTCGGCGCCGAGGTCGGCGTCGAAGCCGCCTACGCGCATGCAAAACTCACCGGCGTCAATCTGCTTTCCGTCATGCATGAGGCGCTCGGCGACCTTTCGCGTGTCAAGCGTGTCGTCAAGCTGCTCGGCATGGTCAATGCCGTGCCGCATTTCGTCGACCATCCTGCCGTCATCAACGGCTGCTCGGATCTCTTCATCGATGTCTTCGGTGAAGAGGTCGGACAGCATGCCCGCTCTGCCGTCGGCTTCGGATCGCTGCCAGGCAACATCACCGTCGAAATCGAGGCCATCGTCGCGCTCAGGGATTAATGAGGATGCGCATGATTGCTCCGGCCCAACAGATTGAAATTGGAGACACCCATGTCTGAGGACATCCGCACATCGATCGGCCTTCGCCCGGTCATCAACGTTTCCGGCACCATGACCAGCCTCGGCGCCTCGATCGTCGTTCCCGAGGCCATCGCCGCCATGTCGTCGATCCTGCCGCAGTTCGTTGAGGTCAACGATTTGCAGCGCAAGGCGAGCGCCGTCATTGCGCGGCTGACCGGCGGCGAGGCGGGCTTTGTGACCGCCTCCTGCTCGGCTGGCATTTCGCTCGCCGTCGCAGGCGCCATCACCGGCAACAATCTGCTTGCCATCGAAAAGCTGCCGGATCTCGTCCCGGAAAAGAACGAAGTTCTCGTCCAGATGGGCCACGTCGTCAGCTATGGCGCGCCGGTCGATCAGGCGATCCGGCTTGCCGGCGGCAAGGTCGTGTTGGTCGGTCAGGCCACCTCTACGCACCGCTTCCACATGGAGCATGCGATTACCGAGAAGACGGCCGCCGCCGTCTATGTCGTTTCGCATCATGTCGTCGACTATGGCCTGCTAAACCTCAAGGAATTCGTCGAGATCGCCCATGCCAAGGGTGTCCCCGTCATCGTCGATGCGGCCTCGGAATATGATCTGCGGATATTCCTGGAGCAGGGGGCTGATGTGGTGCTCTATTCCGGCCACAAGTTCCTGGGCGGCCCGACCTCGGGCATCGTCGCCGGCAAGAAGGAACTGGTACGCAACGCCTTCCTGCAGAATATGGGCATCGGCCGCGGCATGAAGGTCGGCAAGGAAAGCATCTTCGGCGTCATGGCAGCGCTCGAGGCCTGGGAAAAGCGTGACCACGCCGGTATCCGCGAGCGCGAGACGAGCTACCTCAACCTCTGGAAACGGACGCTCGACGGTCGCCCCGGCGTGACCGCACTGATCGAGCCGGACCCGACCAACAACCCGCTCGATCGCATGCGGGTGATCATCGATACCGATGAGGCCCATATCACCGCCTGGGACCTCGCCGATGCGCTCGGCCGCGGCTCGCCGCCGATCATCGTACGCGATCACGAAGTCGAGCATCGCTACTTCTATCTCGATCCGTGCAACCTGCACCCAGGGCAGGAGAAGATCGTCGCCAGCCGTCTGGCCGAGGAGCTCGACAAGGCGCGCGCCTCCAACGAGATCATCGCGACACCAATCGAAAACCGCAGCAAGCGACGTTTCGAAGGTGTGCTGAAGTGGCCGGATTGATCCGAGAACCAAGGCGCGAATTCTGAGGAGGCGATCATGACAGGCATCCAGGCACAATCCATCGCAACGGCGGAGCCAGTTCTCTCCGTCCAGAACCTGACGACATCGTTTCTGGTCGATGGCGCCTGGAAGCCTGTCGTTCGTAATGTCTCCTTCGATGTCGCACCGGGAGAGACGGTCGCGATCGTCGGTGAAAGCGGCTCCGGCAAGAGCGTGACCTCGTTATCGATCATGCGCCTTCTGCAGGCGGATTCGAGCCGCATCGAAGGCAAGATCATGCTAGGCGGGCGCGACCTTCTGGCCCTGCCGGAAGGCGAGATGCGCAAGGTTCGTGGCAATGATGTCGCGATGATCTTCCAGGAACCGATGACGAGCCTCAATCCGCTCTTCACGATCGGCGACCAGATCTCCGAGGCATTGCTGTGCCACCGGCCGATGTCGAAGGCTGAAGCCCGCGCCGAGACGATCCGCTTGCTCGAAAAGGTGCGCATTCCTTCGGCTGTCTCGCGCTTCGACGAATATCCCCACCGCTTCTCCGGCGGCATGCGCCAGCGCGTGATGATCGCCATGGCGCTTGCCTCACGGCCGAAGCTCCTGATCGCCGACGAACCAACGACGGCACTCGACGTGACGATCCAGGGCCAGATCCTCGATCTGATCAAGATGCTGCAGGAAGAGGAGGGGACGTCGGTTCTGTTTATCACTCATGATATGGGCGTGGTTGCCGAAATCGCCGACCGTACCGTCGTCATGTATCGCGGCGAGCAGGTGGAAACCGGAGCGACACCCGATATCTTCCATCGCGGCAGACATCCCTACACCCGTGCCTTGCTGTCGGCCGTGCCGGTGCTCGGTTCCATGAAAAATTACCAGCGGCCGTTACGCTTCCCCGTCGTCAATACCGCGACGGGAGAATCAGACATTCCGGTCGAAACGGCCGATACGGTCGCCGCGACATCTCGCCCGGTGCTAGAGGTGAAGAATCTCACCAAGCGCTTCGACATTCATTCCGGCCTCTTCGGTAAGCTGACCGGTCGCGTCCACGCGGTCGAGAACGTTTCCTTCGATCTCCATGCCGGCGAGACGCTGTCGCTCGTCGGCGAATCCGGCTGCGGCAAGTCGACGACCGGGCGCGCAATCATGCGGCTGATCGAGGCGCAGAGCGGTTCTGTCATTGCCGATGGCAAGGATGTGCTGGCGCTCGGCAAGGCGGGCATGCGCGAGATGCGCAAGACCGTGCAGATGATCTTCCAGGACCCCTTTGCCAGCCTCAATCCGCGCATCCGTGTCGGCGACGCCATTGCCGAACCCTATATCGAGCACAGGATGGGATCGACCAAGCAAGCCAAGGAGCGGGTCGCTGACCTTCTGACCAAGGTCGGCCTGACGCCCGACATGGCCGCGCGCTTTCCCCACGAATTCTCAGGCGGCCAGCGTCAGCGCATTTGCATTGCCAGAGCGCTTGCGTTGGAACCGAAGGTCATCGTGGCCGATGAAAGCGTGTCGGCCCTCGATGTTTCGATCAAAGCACAGGTCATCAATCTGATGCTCGATCTGCAGCAGAGCCTGAATCTTGCCTTCCTTTTCATTTCGCATGATATGGCCGTGGTCGAGCGCGTCAGCCATCGCGTCGCCGTCATGTATCTCGGCGAGATCGTCGAGATCGGTCCGCGCGCTGCCGTCTTCGGCAATCCGCAGCATGATTACACCAAGAAGCTGATGGCCGCCGTTCCCGTCCCCGATCCCGATCGACGCCGCGAAAAGCGGGCAGTGGCAAACGACGAGATCAAAAGCCCGATCCGGCCTGTCGACTACAAGATCAAGCCGCTTCAATACCGTGAGGTATCGCCAGGGCATCTTGTGGCAAACTGAAAATAGTCCGGGCGGCTGTTTCAGCCGCCACGCCATCCGGATGGGTGTGCTTCAGAGAAGCTCAGTGTTGAGTGTCGTCGGCACGAAGCTGGTCAATCGCGTCAAGCGCTTCGTCCGCCGTCCAGCCGGCACGCAACGCGGCGGCCACGAGCCGGACTTCCGCCTCCATTTCCAGCCTCAGGAAAAGTCCCTCCAGGGCCTCCTTTGCGGTGACCACGTGATCGTCATGCGGCACAACGTTAGCAATCCGTGAGGTCATTGACACGTTCCTTCCTCGATGTGGGTTGTGCTTCTTGTTAGGGCGATAACAGGTTCTTCGCGTCCCAGAGACTATTTACGCGCCTGCGTTGATTTTGTTCCATGCATTTTTCTGCTACCGACGCGAGCATTAAGTGTTTTCGTTGTGTTCCGGTCCTGCGCCCGTGGATGACACGACCAATGGACCGTTGACGAAATTACGGTAGAACGACAGACCTCCACAGATCCCGGAGGCCAAGGGACCGTATCATGCCACATTTGCAGGAACTGATCGACTGGATTATTGCCGAAGGACTATCGACCGATACGATCGAGACCGTTCTGCAAGGCGTGGCGGAGCGGCTGACGGACCTCGGATATCCGATCATTCGTGCGTCGATCGCTATGCCGTCGATCGATCCCCTGCAACGCGGGTCTTCAGTCGCATGGTACCGATCGTCCGGCTTCATGACGGAAGTTCAAGGACATGACGAAGCGGGTCAAGAGTTGTTTCAGCGCTCACCCGTCGCTTATCTACTGACGAACAATCTCGATTACGCCCGCTGGAAATTGCCACCCGGACCCGACGCGCCGCCGATCCGGCTCCTGACCGAGCTGACCGAGCTCGGGGCCACCGATTATCTGATGAAACTCGCTCGATTCCCCGGGGATACTGCGCTTGCGGGTGCCAGCTTCTCCTTGGCCGTCGATAATCCCGAGGGATTCTCCGATCACCAGATTGCGGAATTGCGGCGGTTGATGCCGGCGCTGACCTTGACCTGCTGCCGGATCGCAACGACACGTGTCGCGACGGAGGTGCTGGCGATCTACACCGGTGCGGGAACCAGCGACCGTATTCTCAGCGGTCATATACGCCGCGGCGATGGCACGGCGATCTATGCGGCAATCCTTCTGGCCGATCTCAAGAGCTTCACATCGCTCAATGAAAAGCATCAGCCAGAGCGCATTGTCGCCTGGCTGAACGAGCATTTCGAAGCGATCGGCGCTCCGGTCGAGCAGGAGGGCGGAGAGATCCTGAAATTCATGGGCGACAGTCTGCTCGCCATTTTCCCTGCCGATATCGGCGATCCGGCGGAAGCATGCCAGCGCGCCCTATCGGCGGCGCGGGCGGCGATGGAAGCCAATGCTGAGGTCAACCGAAGGCGGGCAGAAACGGGAGAACCGCAGCTGCTCGTCGATATCGTCCTTCACGTCGGCGAAGTCTTCTACGGAAATGTCGGCGCGGCGCGGCGTCTCGATTTCACGGCGATCGGCCGGGCGGTCAACGAAGCGGCTCGCATGGAAAAGTTCGCCGATGTGATCGGGCGCAACCTGCTCGCATCCGCCGATTTCGTTTCGCGGGTGCCAGGGCGTTTCGAGGAAGCGGGTACGTTTTCCCTGAAAGGTGTCGCTCGTCCGGCTGCGATATATGCCTGGCCGGATTGATATCCGAGCTGGCGATCCGGCTGGAGTAGAGCCCTGATTAAAACCAAGGCCCAGCCATCGCGGCTGGGCCTCCGGATTCCGACTGTATGGATCGCTCGGCTATTAGCCGCGGAAGAGCGACAGAATGTTCTGCGAGGAGGAATTGGCGATCGAAAGCGATTGGATTGCGAGTTGTTGCTGTGTCTGCAATGCCGTCAGCCTGCTCGATTCCTCTTCCATGTTCGCATCCACGAGGCGGCCTACGCCGGAGTCGATCGAGTCAGAGAGTGCGCTGACGAATGTCTCCTGATTGTCGATGCGGGTGGAAATCGAACCCAGCTGAGCACCGGCAGTGGTCATGGCAGAGAGTGCGGATTCGACAGTCGAAAGCGCGGATTGGATCTGGCCGGTGGTGAAGTTGGTGATGTCGAGCGAGAAAACCGAATCGCCGCTTGCATCTGCCGTTCCGAGAATGCCCGAGGAGGTATCGATCGTGCCGCTGGTGGTCATGCCGAAGAGCACGTTGCCGTTGGAGGCCGTACTCAGAACATAGTCGGTCATCTTGACCGAGACGGCGCCCGAACCGTCGCGGACGAAAGAGGATACGACACTCTTGGTGCCGTCGGCGCCGGCAACCCAGTTTTCACCGGAGAAGGAGGCGGATTGGGCGACGCTGAGCAGCTGCTGCTGAAGCTGCGAAACTTCTTCCTGGACCTTCGTCTTGTCGACGCCTTCTTCCGTTGCTGCCACGAGCTTGGCCTTGATCTGGTCGACCACGTCGATGGCACTGTCCATGGCAGTGTAGGCGGTATCGACCTTTGCTGCGCCAAGGCCGAGAGCGTCGGACACGGCCGAAAGCGCCTTGTTGTCGGATCGCATCGTCGTTGCAATCGACCAATAGGCCGCATTGTCAGATGCCTTATCGACGCGATAGCCTGTCGATACCGCGTTTTGTGTCTGCTGCATATTGCTGCTGATGGTGCGCAACGTCTGCAGCGCTGCCATCGCGGAGTTGTTCGTATTGATGCTCGTCATCGTGAAATCGCCCGTCTAAACAAAGTTTGGGGTTCGACATTCCGGAAATGACCGGATCGTGCTGAGCGGCTTCATGCCTATCGTCCCGATTGGTTGGGCCGATTCATCACGGGCAAGGGGAAGTCAGGAAGCTGCCGCGGCATGGCCTCTCAACGACGTGATGGTTTATAGTACCTAAAAGTACCTTAATTATTAACAAGACGGACGGGCATTCGAAAGCGCGTGAAAAATTCCGATGGAATTGAGCTGCTGGGGACAGGAGGGATTGCCACTAGGATCGCGATTCGTGCGCGATGGCGGCATCGATGTTAGGACCGCCTTTGGAGGGGGCACTTCCGGAAGAGGTTCTTAAAAACCGCGCAGCAAAAAAGGGGCGATGTGCTCGCCCCTCCTCAAATTAGATCGCAGATATGGTGTCAGCACCCGAACTGATCCGATGGATCAGCGGGCAGAGGTGTCGCGCCGGTTATGAATGCAAGCGGAGGTACGGCTTGATCGCGCCGATTGCTTCGATCCAGATATCGAAAGCCGAGTGAGCGAGCAGATTTGCGGCAATTCTGTCGCAAAACTTTTCGATCTCCGGAGGAATATCCTCGATTGCAGTGCCGCTGGTGTCAAAGACGCCGCGGCGCGGCCATGCGCGTGTCTGTGCTGGATAGCGGGGTTCGCCGATGAAAGGCAGCATGTCGATCAGCGAACATGCGAGCTTATAGGCCATCTCTTCCTGGCATTCGATGACAGGAAGGTAGTCGTGAGAAAACATCGCGTCCATGGTGTTCAGGCCGTCTTGAGCTGGGCAACGGCCAGAAGCGTATCGGCGCTGATGCCGCCGGACGAGGAATTGCTGAGGATCGACAGCGCCGGGGAAGTACCCTGTGTGCCGTTCTTGACGTCGTACATGGCGGTGAAGCGCTTGATCAGCGACTCAACCTTGTCCGGATCCTGGAGATCCTTGAGGTCGATGTATTTGTTGACCATGTCTGCCTGCTTATCGACGTCCATGCTGGAAACGTAGCTCGACAGGTTGAAGGTCGTGGTGAAGAACTGCATGAGCGCGGTGTCGCCGAGGATGTCGTAAGCGTTGGAGATCGTCGGGGCCTTGCGCTGGAAATAAAGCGCCAGCCGAACGCCGGTATTCTCGTCGCCCTGGTCGCTCTCAAGGGTCTGCTCCAGATAGTCGTTGACCGTCTGGAGGACATCGCCGCGCTGCTGGACCGAACCGGTCGGATCCTTGGAAATGTTGCCATCCTTATCGAAATTGAAAGATGCAACGATTTCGGCGAAACGGTTGTCGGATTGCTGGTTGACGAAGCTCTTCTTGTCGTTGAGATCGGAAGAGAACATCTTCTTCAGGTCGGCTGAACTGACGCTCTTGGGGTCTATCCCCTTGGCTTCGAGGACGAAGTTCACGAGCCGGCTGTTCGACAGAAGATCGGAAACCGTCTTGATGCTTCCCATCTGATCGCGGAAATAGGTGGCTTCGGTATCGGCGGCTTTGCCGGCATCCGTTTGCGCGGTTCCGGTGAGGTAGCGCATCTTGTTCTGCTTGTATGCAGCAGCAAAATCATCGACCACCGATTCCGACATGGCCTGCAGCGGCACGCTGACCTTGCCGTCCTTGTCGAAGTTGAAGGCCTCGCGGAATGCAACGAAACGGTCGTCTTTCAGACCATTCACGTAGCTCTTCGGATCATTCGGGTCGCTCGAGAGAACGCTGCGCAACTCGCTTTTGGAAACACTCGCCGGATCGATGCCGAAGGAGCGCAGCGCCACTTCCCAAAGCTCCGGCTCGTCGTCATTGGTGCTGTCATCGTCGGTCGCGTTGGATTTCAGGAAATCGTTGATCGAAGTCACGGACGCCATGCGCGTCTTGTAATTGTCGATCGCATCGTCGGTGCTAAAATTGGCGATAGCGGTCTGGTAGTTTGTGGCAAAGCTCGCCGATGTGGTGGCCGCCTGATCCGATGTCTGAGCGCTCACGCCGGCGGAAAGGCTGCCGTCCTCATTGAAATTGAACGCGTCGTGCAGGTCGCCGAGGCCGATAGCATTAGCAACGTCGGCGTTCTTCAACGCTGCGGAAATGTAATTGTCCGGATCATCCTCGGAAATGCCGTAGGCGGTGCGAATGTAGGAAACCAGCTTGGAATCCTGCATCAGATCGTCGACCGAGGAGACATTGGCGATCGCTGCGGAGTAATAGGTCGAGTAGGCCGATCCGGTCTGGCTTGAGGCAAACGTCGCGGATGAGACGGCATAGCCATTCGTCACTATGGACATCTGATCGGCAGACTGGGCGCCACCGGCTGCGACATTGCCGTCCGTATCGAAATTAAATGCCTTGGCGAGGTTGAGATAAGTCGGATCACCAAGCTGATTGACGAAGCTGTTGGGATCGTTGAGATCGCTCGTTAATACGTCGCGCAAAAAGCTCGTCGACGTGTAGTCGGTGCTGAGGCCGAAGGAGGTCAGCACATAATTCTTCAGCCGCGTATTGCCGAGGAGATCGTCGACGGAGGTGACGTTGGCGATCGCGCCTTGATAATAGCTGGTCTCGCTGCTGATATTGTCCTGCTCGTCATCGAAGGAGGCCTGATAGGCGTCCAGAAGGTTGGTCTCCTGGGCCGTCGACTGTGCTTCCTTCGTTTCGCCCGAAAATTTGAATGCCGCCGCAAAGTCGGCGTAGCGGCCGTCGCTGAGCTTGTTGGCGAAACTCGACGAGTCGGAAAGGTCGCTTTCCAGCACCTTCTTCATGAAGGCCTTGGCGTAGGTCATGTCCTCGAGGCCATAGGCCTTCATCGCGTAGGAGTAGAGCCGATAGTCCCCCATGAACTCATCGACGGACGTGACCTTGTTGATATTGTCTTTGTAATATTGGGTGTCACTGGCAACCGTGGCCTTGGATGCGACGGCGCTGAGGCTGGCGTTCATATCGCGCGCGACAGTCAGATAGCTGACATAGGTCGAAACCATTCTTGCTTCCCTTCTGGACGTAGATATCCGCTTCGAAAACGACCGCAAGGTCGGTTCGATCGCATCTATCGAGCAAAATTCAACACGTTTCGGGGACGCCAATCATGGCGGATTCAGTGCGTCTAGCAGCGACACACGTTCACCATATTTTGAGAACTAGTAAGTTCTATAAATTAATTTCGGGTTAACGCAAGCCCGAAAAGAATGCAGGTTGTTGCTTGGAGAAGGCGGTAAAGGGAGCTTTGTGATAGGATCGTTAATGCGAAAAAAATTTCGCAACTTCAATTTTTCGTATTGAGCGAAACGTGATTCCGATTTAGAGAACTAATAAGTTCTGTAAATGGCCTGGTCGAGCCGCCTTCAGTAGTCGGGCGGGTTTTGATGAAGCCATCGTCTCGGGAGCTAGACCGGATGGCTCGCATTACGCGAGTGGTCGGCTCAACATGATCATGATCGATCAACTTACCTAAATCCGTTTCGGGCCAAAAGACAAGGTCCACGATTTCTGACGCTCGCTCTTTGGAGACGGCGCCTGAACCCGTGACTTTGCCACCGTACCCGATGTCGCGTTCCGGCCAATCGGCCGGACGAACCCTTTACCGGGATGATCCCGCACGTCTGTGAGCGACGACGCCAAACAGAGGCCGGCTTGTGACGTATCGCACGCATAAATGCAATTTATAGTAGCGTTAAATTCAAAACACCGATCTTAAGAAGCAAACAGGGACACGAAAATGAGCATCTTCGGCAGCATGAAAACGGCAGTTTCGGGCATGAATGCACAGGCCAATCGCCTGAGCACTGTCTCCGACAACATCGCCAATGTGAACACAACGGGATACAAGGCGGTTTCAACGAGCTTTTCCTCGCTCGTCCTGCCCTCTTCATCCGGCAACTACAATTCCGGCGGCGTTCAGACGACTGTCCGGCAGGCGGTCTCGCAACAGGGCGATATTTCCTACACGACGTCGGATTACGATCTGGCGATTTCCGGTGATGGCTTCTTCATCGTCCAGGGTGCAGACGGCATTCCGGTCCTGACCCGGGCCGGTGATTTCACGGTCAATGACGAGGGCAATCTCGTCAACTCCGCCGGCTTTACCCTGATGGGCTATTCCTACAATTCCGGCTCGCCCGCTGTGGTCGTCAACGGCTTTGATGGCCTTGTGCCGGTCAATGTCAATCAGTCCGGGTTGACCGCAATCGCTTCGACGAGCGGCTCTTTCAGCGGCAACCTCGATTCCAACGCCGAAGTCGTCACCGATCCGGCTACCCTGCCGAGTGCCAACGGTGCTTCGGCGAGTGTCACTGACGACACTAAGAAGATGTCGCTTGTCGGTTACGACAGCTTGGGCGCCACAGTCCAGTATGACTTCTATTACACTAAGACCGGCGAGACGACCGATGCCAGCGGCGCGGTCACGGGATCTACCTGGGAAGTCGCGGTCTATCGCAATGCCGATGCGGCGAGCACGGGCACGACATCCTTTCCCTATTCTTCCGATGCCGTCAGCGTCGCTTCGCTCTCCTTCGATGCCAATGGAAATCTGACGTCACAGGCCGATACCGATATCGTCGATCCCAAGACCGGCAAGACGATCTCGATGGACTATTCCGGCTTCAACCAGCTTGCCTCTGATTTCGCCGCATCCGGCTCGGCGAACGGCCAGGCCGCAAGCACGGTCAGCGGTGTGAAGATCGCTGCTGACGGTGTAGTCTCTGCGAGCTATTCCAATGGCACGACGAAGCCGCTCTACCAGATCCCGCTCGCAACCGTCGCAAGTCCCGACAAGCTGACGCTGGAATCCGGCAATGTCTACAGTGCCAACGGCCAGTCCGGTGTCACCATCACCGGCTTTCCGCAGGCCAACGGCCTCGGCTCCATCCAATCCGGTGCGCTCGAAAGCTCGAATGTCGATCTCGCGGGCGAGTTGACCGAGATGATCGAGGCGCAGCGCAGCTACACGGCCAATTCCAAGGTGTTCCAGACCGGCTCTGACATCATGGATATCCTCGTCAACCTTAAGCGATAGGGGAGGGGTTGGTGTCGATTTCCTCAGCGCTCAACACGGTTCAGAGCATCTTCAACACGACGGGTTACCAAAGCAGCGTCGTCTCGACGAACATCGCCAATTCAGGCAACTCCGACTATGTTCGGCGCGAGGCATCCGTCACCTCGACGCTCGCCGGCGCCCAGATCGTCAAGATTAGTCGCGCCCAGGAAGATGCCCTGCTCAAGCAATATCTTCAGTCGAGCTCGCAAGACAGCGCGCAGCAGACCTTGCTGTCAGGGCTCGGCGACCTGCAATCCATCCTCGGCGGCAACGATTATGAAACGTCGCCGAGCACCTATCTGTCAGCCTTCCAGACGGCGCTTCAGACTTTTGCCGCCTCGCCGAGCGACACGACCGCCGGACAGTCGGCCGTGACGGCGGCGCAGGATCTGGCCAACAGCCTGAACACGGCAAGCGATGCCGTCCAGTCGGTGCGGGAGGATGCCGATGCGGCGATCGCCACGCAGGTCGGGACGCTCAATACGCTCCTGTCGCAGTTTCAGACCGCCAATAACGCGGTCAAGCTGGCAACGGCGACAGGCGCGGACACCTCAGCGGCGCTGGACGACCGGGAAAAGATCCTGAAGCAGATTTCTTCCATCGTCGGTATCTCCACCAGCACCCGCAGCAATAACGACATGGTCATCTCGACGGCGGATGGCACGACGCTGTTCGAGACCGTGCCTAGAACCGTCAGTTTCAAGGCGACCGGTACCTATGTCGCAGGCACTGAAGGCAATTCTGTCTATATTGATGGCGTCGCGCTCTCGCCTGGCGAGGGTTCGACGACCACCGCCAAGGGCAGCCTTCAGGCATTGCTCCAGGTGCGTGACGAGGTGGCGCCGACCTTCCAGTCGCAGCTCGATGAGATCGCCAAGGGGCTGGTCCAAAGCTTTTCCGAGACGGGCAGCGGTTCTACGCAGCCCGGGCTCTTCACCTGGACGACGGCGTCAGGCGCCGACGGCGGCACGCCGTCGGATACGTCAGGTGTGATTGACGGCATCGCCGCGACGATTACGGTCAATCCGGCTGTTATCGCCGGCTCCGGCGGTGATCCCATGAAACTGCGCGACGGCAGCATCAGCGGTGTCACCAATCTCAACCCCGACGGCAATAGCGGCTTCGCGGATAATCTCAATACGCTCTACAGCAGCTTGAGCGTCACGCGCAGTTTCTCGGCCGATGCGGGCATCGGCCAGACCGGCAGCCTGGTCGACTATGCCGGCAGTTCCATCGGCTGGCTGGAGCAATATCGAAGCGATGCTTCGACAATGTCGGAAAACACCTCCGCCGCGCTATCCCGCTCCGAACAGGCCTATTCCAACGAGACCGGCGTGAACCTGGATGAGGAGCTGACGAAGCTTCTCGATATCGAACAATCCTACAAGGCAGGGACGAAGATCCTCAACACCATTGAAGAGATGCTTCAATCCCTGCTCGACATTGCGGGGACACCATGAAGACCTCTTTTACCTCCACGAGTGCCATACAGAATATCCTTCGCCAGACCATCAGCCAGTCGCAGAAGCTCTTGAGCAGCTCCTCGACGGAAGCGGCGACGGGAACCTACGCCGATCTCGGCGTGTCACTAGGCTCCGGCGTCGCCAAGACGATCAGCATGTCCTCAGTCATCGACCAGGCCGCCTCGTTCAAGAATAGCAATGCGCTCGTGTCCCTGAGGCTGGAATCGTCGCAATCCTCACTCTCAACTATGCAGACCGCGGCGGATTCGCTTGTCTCCAACCTGACGGCCCTGCTCGGCAACCAGGATGAATCGGCGCTCGCCGTGGCGCAGCAGTCGGCTACCGATGCGCTCTCGCAGATGGTGTCGGCCAGCAATACAGTGGTCAATGGCGAGTATCTCTTCGGAGGCATCAACCTGTCTTCCAAGCCGCTGACCGATCAGTCGGCCGCTGTCTCGAGCCAGATCGACAGTGCTCTGCAGACCTACGCGGATGGCCTCGGCAAGTCGATCGGCGATCTCTCGGGGACGGAGATTTCGAGCTTCATCTCCGACACGGTCGAACCGATGTTCTCCGAAGCGTCCTGGACCGATCCGACGAGCGGTTGGTCCACTGCAGCGAGCACAAATATGAGCAGCCGGATCAGTGGGTCGGAAGTCATCCAGTCGTCAGCGAATGCAAACTCCCAAGGTATGCGCTACCTGGCGCTTGCTTCTGTGCTCGTCAGCACACTCTCGGCAAAGGGCCTCAGTTCGGATGCGCAGCGCGCGGTGACTTCGGCGGCGATCAACTATGCCTCAGGGGCATCTTCCAATCTGGTCAGCCAGCAGAGCCAGCTCGGCCTCTCACAGGAGCGCGTCGAAAAAGCCAATGATGCTCTCGATGCCCAGACGACCATCCTGCAGAACAAGCTGGTCGATCTCGAAGGGGTCGATACCTATGAGGCTTCCACCCAGGTCAAGTCTCTGGAGACCCAGCTGGAAACGGCCTACACGCTGGTCAACAAGCTGCAGAGCCTCAGCCTTGTAAACTATCTCTGACGAGACGTGCGCGACCGCCATGCGGTACGTGTCGTGAGAAAGGCTCGCTACGCCCTACCTGGCGAGCCTTTTTTCAAACATTTCAACAGGCCGGTTGCTCTATAAGGGCCTAGTCAGCCTCGACGCCCTTGCAGAAGACCGCGATACAGCGGCGCAGGTGGTCAAGCCGCGCCGTGCGGTCAGGCCATGCGCTCGCGCGGCCCTCCGGCGGCCCCATGCCTCCGAAGATCATGTCCATCAGCATCCGCGAGCCGCTTGCGGTATCGTCCAGTTTGAGCCGGCCCTCAGCCCGCCGTTCTGCCAGCCAGTCGGTGAGAAGCTGGCGGGCGGCGAGTAGTCCCTCCTTGTTGAGGATTTCGATCAGCTCCGGAAACTGCGGCGCTTCGCGAAAGACCAGCTGCAGCAGGCCCGCGCGCTCCATGTCCTTGTCTTCGTCCATGTCGATCATGAAGATCCGCTCAAGGGAAAGGGAGACCGGAACCTGCTCTGGCTGACGCGGCAAATCGAGCATCATGCGTCTGTGGTCCCCAACGACGGCAGCAAAAAGCTCTTCCTTGCTCTCGAAGATGCGATAGAGCGTCTGCTTGGAAACCCCGGCTTCGGCAGCAACGATTGCTGTCGTGCTGGCGGCATAGCCATGTTTGACAAAAATCTTGCCGGCGTTTTCAACGATATGGGAGCGCTTTTGATCGTCGCTCGAGGCTTTAGGCCGGCCGCGCTTGCGTTGCATTTCTTCGCCGCTGTCACTCGCCGCCATGCACACTCAATCCCTTATCCAAGCCATGGAAGACACTGGTCAATGACTGCCGTTGCGATATACCGCCATGTCCTCCGACCGGGAATAATCCCTCTGCCGACCAAAAAGCAACCATGATCGCCGACAGACTCACCTGTCATGGGCAAAGCTATCCGAGATGACGATCATTCGAACGGCAATTCGGCTCTGAAGAGCCCGCGCGTCATCGCACTTCGAGGTTTTCCACAAGTTCGCCGACCGAAGTTGATGCTTTGAGTGAAGGAAAGGCGGGCGGAAAACGACGTTGCATTCCGAGGTTATCGGATTGCGGCGTCGCATCAATGCGAGAGGCTAAGATATTGTTCGGATGAATCAAAAGCAGTCCTGGCTCCATCTTGCTGAAAACCGCGCGACAGCTGCGCGTTGCACGCCGGCGGGCGGCGCAAGCGAAAGACACACGTGCTGGGCGCTCGCACCACGTTGCAGGCCCTGAGGCTTTCGCCTAGGCAATATGAAAGGGTGATGCGGCTGAAAAATCGCGTGCAACCCTTGCAAACGCGAATATCCCAGAGCCGATGCAACGCGCGAAACGTCCATTTTCCGGGGAAACACTGCAACTGGCGCTGATTCGCGTGCTGCGGCCGCTCGTCAAGCTCGCGCTGGCATCCGGACTGAGTTTCCCGTCCTTCGCAGCACTGCTGAAACGGCTCTATATCGATGTCGCCGAGCGTGATTTCGCGCTCGCCGACAAGGCGCAAACGGACAGTCGCATCTCCTTGCTGACCGGAATCCACCGCAAGGATGTCAGCCGCCTGCGCGGCGAGCCGCTGAGTGTAACATCGCTGCCCGCGGCTGTGTCGCAGACGGGCCGGATCATCGCGCGCTGGATTGCCGACCCCCTCTACTGCAACGAAGACGGAAGCCCGCGGGCACTGCCGAGAACCTTGCAGGACGAAGGCCCGTCCTTCGAACGGCTGGTGACAGAGATCACCAGGGATGTGCATCCCCGCGCTGTGCTCGACGAATGGGTCGATCGTGGGGTCGTTTCCGTGGACGCGCAGGACATGGTCCGGCTGGATCTTGCCTCGATCGTCCCCAATGCCGACGACGACGCGCGCCGGCATTATTTTACCCGCAACCTTCATGACCATGCGCTTGCGGCCGTATCCAACGTCATCAATGACGTCGCGCCCCATCTCGAGCGCGCGGTCCATTATGATCGAATATCGCCCGATCTCGCCCGTCGTCTCGATCTGATCGCACGCGAGGAGACGATGGCGATGCTTCTGAGACTGAACAAGATCGCGCATCAATTGGTGCAAGAGGATCCGGGCGGCGACAGCCGATGGATTGCCGGAGGATACGTTTTGACCGAAACGGTGGAAACGAGCACGCAGCCGTGTTCAAAGACGCCGGAGGCAAAATCATGACGTCCCTGGCAATCACAAGACGGCAGCTGCTTTTGGGTGTCGCTCTGCATCTGTTCGGCGGCGGCGCGGCCACAGCGGGGCAACGGAGCGCGCCAAACGGCGACCAGGGCATCGGTGGTTCGGGTCTTTCCGTCAGTGGCGGAGAGCAGGATGATCACGGCATAGGCGGAACCGGCATCGTCGGTACCATTCAGGGCTTCGGCTCCATCATCGTCAACGACGTCCACATTCCTTTCAACGATGACACTCCGGTTCGCATCGATGGCAAGCGGGTGTCCGCGAAGGAAATGAAGGTAGGGCATGTCGCCCGTGTTCTGACCGAAAACGGTGTGGCGCAGCGGATCGATATTACCAGCGAAGTGCTTGGCCGGATCGAGGTGATCGGCAAATCGCAACTGTCGATCTTGCAGCAGACAGTCGATACCGCCGAACTGGATACGAGCCGGCTCAAGGTCGGCGATCAGGTGGCCGTCTTCGGCATCAGGGCAGTGGATGGAACGATCATCGCGCGGCTTATCGAACGCCGTACGGGTACGAATCCTGGGCATATCAGAGGTGTGCCGACCCGGCGCGGAACGAACATCTTCATTGGTGGCTTGGCGCTCGGGGCACAATATCGCTATTTCGCCGGACGACAGACGCTGGTCACATTCAAGACGGGGCGCGATCGGAAGGTTATTTCTAAGGTCTCTTCCGAATCCCTGGTCCCCGGACTGGAACAGGGCACCGCCGAGGTCGAGACCTATGGAAGCAACAGCAACGGGTCGCTGAAGCTCGGCATAGGAATGTTCGGCCCAGGAGCGCAAATCCGGTTCGGACCGGATGGACGAACGTTCGCGACGGTTTCGGTCCGATCCGACCGGATGACCTCGATCCACAACGGTGGGCGGCCTCCGCACGATGCTCGCCCCGGAGGCGGTCATATGCCTCCAGACGGCCCGCCGCCCGGAGGGCCGCCACCAGGCTTCCGCAGACCTGAAGGCTTTTCGCCAAACGGGATGCAGCCCGGTGGCCCCTTTGGAATGCGTGGGCCTCGTGGAATGGAAAAAGGTCCAGGTAAAATGCCGGGGCGGCCACCGGAACGGTTCCGGTAACGGGCCGTCGTGACGGCACTTAATTGACACATGGGAAAATTTCCCATTTTATAGTGAGGCGATTCTAAGGCCGCTGGCAGAACGGCTGAAGATCGTCGATCGCGGAGCTGGCCCCCCCCCCCCGGGACGGTGAGCGATCGCTCCAATTCAACCCCTTGTTCCTGCGTTCCCTGACATGGATTGCGTTGCGATGTCACATCGAAACAATGAAGACGGCTGTCCGGTGAGTACCTGCGCCCGACAATCATTTGAGATGTTTCAAGCGCTTTACCGGCTCGACAAGATCGCGGCGCAATCCTGTCGTTTCAAACTCGATTGAGGTCTGACGATAGAAAGATGTTTATGCGCAAAACAAGCGAAAAACGCGTAGCGCAGGGCAACAGGCCACCATATGCGTTGACGGCGACCTGGGAAAACCGGTCGGAACTTCTCGCGATCATGCATAATGCGATGAACCTTGCCGAACAGGTTCAGAAATTATGGGAACGGAGCGGCCAGATCGGCCGTATCTCGCAGTCGGATACGGATGAAATGGTGCTGCTGCTGTCCGAACTGAGCGCATTGAGCGAAGCGGCGCGGCAGTTGGATTGAAACGTCTTGAACTGCAAGGTCAGAAAATGATGCGCGGCTATGTCAGGACGCAGGTCAGCCGCGCATCAGATCAACGCTTCGCAGCGTTCAGCCTTTGAGCCCGAACAGGGCCTCGGCATTGCGGAAGCAGATCTTCTCCATGTCTTCCTTGGGAAGATTGAGCGAATTCAGGATCTTCAGCGTGTCGCGGAAAGCCCAGCACAAGGGCACCACCTATTCGGGTGTCGAAGGCATCGCCATGCAGGATGCCTCACTGCAGGAAAGCATGGGCCCAATCGTCGATCGCAGCAAGGAAAACCTGGTTTCGACAGACAACGGCATCATCATGGCGCGCCACCGTCTGCTGAGGGCGGGACGTGCGCTGAAGGACGAGGGCGCCACGCCGCCCGGCGTCGATCCGGCTCATCATCGCGTGCGCTCGGCTGCGGTCGTGCTTCCGGCGGACAAGGCCTATATCGATATCGCTGATGAAGCGCTGACCGTGATTTCGGGCAAGGCACAGACCAGCGTCTGATAAAGGAGCGCACATCATGCAACTCGGATTGAGTGAAAGCGCCCGTGCGACGACGGCGGAAGAGGCGCGGTTCCGGATCAACTATCCGAACTCGCGGCCGCGAAAGTCGCGCGTTATCGCCCTCGACAAGACCGCCGAGGCTACACTGGAACGGCTGGCTGCCGGTTACGCCGGAGGCTATGCGCATTTCCTGCGTTACATTGAGGCCAAGCCCGCGAGCAATTCCCTGAAGATGCTGCCCGTCGATGCGGTTCTGGAGGATCTCTCCGGCAAGCGCGCGGCGCTGGTGGATGAAATCACCGATGCCGATGTCATCGTCATGCTGACGACTGCCGGCAGCTCGGCAGAAGCGGCAGAAGTCATCGGCAACGCGTGCTTCGTGCGCAGCAAGATGACGACGGGCCTGGTCGTCAGTTCGGCCGATGTGGCCGCTCGATCTCGCCCGCACGCTGACGGCGATGCGCCCCTTTGCGGCGATGCTCGTCATCTCCAATGGGGACGATTATGTCGCCGAGATGCTGAGCGCGCTGAGGGTCTGAGAATGCTCAGGGCGTGGCGTGAGTATTTGCAGGAGCTGTGTTATGGACGATCCTTTACTCCTTGCAAACAGACGGAAAACGCACGCCATGAATGCATCTGTGAAGGAAACGGCACGCACGAAAAAAGCCCCTGCCAAGCGCAACCGCTTGTCTTCGGTCACTACGGCCATCCACCTTTTGAAAGCATTTTCGGAGGATGAGGTCGAAATCGGTGTCAGCGCGCTGGCCCAGAAGCTGAAGGTGGCAAAGAGCACGGTTCACCGCCTTGCTGTGACACTGGTCGCTGAAGGGCTGCTCGAGCAGAACCCTGAGACCGAGCGTTACCGTCTCGGAGTTGGCCTGTTCGGGCTTGGAACGTTGGTGCGTCGCCGCATGAACCTTTCGAATGAGGCGCGTCCGTATCTGTTCGACCTTCGCAAGAATACCGGCGAGACCATCATTCTCGGCATTCCGACCGATACCGAAGTGATGCATGTCTACGACCTGGAAAGCCCGCAGGCGGTCGGCATCAAGTCGGATCTCGGTGCCCGCCGGCCGGCGCATTGCACCGCAGTCGGCCGCGCGATCTTCGCCTTCGCGCCGGAGGAGATGATCGAGCGCCTGCTTGCCGGGCCGCTCGTGGGACGCACGTCGCATACGATTACCGATCCCGCGCGGGTGCGCGAGATTTTCGCGGAGGTCCGCCAACGCGGCTTTGCAATCGAGGATGAAGAGAGCGAGCTGGGCATTCGGGCGATTGCCGCCCCGGTCCGCGATTCCACTGGTGCCGTCGTCGGTGCCGTCGGCGTTGCCGGGCCGTCGCTGCGGCTCTCGCTCGAAGCCATAGAAAAGTTTGTGCCACCGCTGCTGGACACGGTGGCCACCATTTCATCCCGCCTCGGCCATGGAGCGGGCTACAGACAAAGATGACAGGGAGGAGCGCGTGACCGTGATGACATTGAGCGGGACCGATACGAAATGGTCCTGCGCCGACGGAGACACGATCATGCGATCCGGTCTCGGCTTTCCCTATGAATGCAATGTCGGTTCCTCCGGTAATTGCCGTTTTCGATCTCCTCGAGGGAGAGATCGAGGAGCTTCGCCCCGATGCGCCAGGCCTCAGCGTCCATCCGCTGAGCCTCCTGCCGGTGCGCAATATACCGGTCATCAAGCCGGCGATCGATTTCATTGACAAGATCGACCCAGCAGATGTCGCGGCCCGGATCAACGAATCCTTGTCGCGTCTTGATCTTGGCGGTGGCGAAAGCCCAGTGGCCGTCTGTTACGACTGGGATGGATCGGCCAGCTATCGCCGGCTCGATGGCTTTTGTCGTGGCGTGATCGAGGGCTTGAAGCCGGTCCTTTCACAGGGCCATCCGCTGATCCTCGTCGGCAATGGCGATGTCGGCGGTCTCGTCGGCATGCATTGCAAGCTGGAAGCGGGCATCTCGTCGCTCGTCTCGATTGACGGCATAAAACTCGATGAGTTCGACTTCATCGACATCGGCGCCATGCTGGAAACGTCGGGGGCCGTCCCCGTCGTCATCAAGTCATTGGTATTCCCAGACAAAAAACTCGGGAGCGGCGGATAGGACGACCGTCGCGGGCTTTATGTGTCCACGACGATCCTCTCTCATCGTTCGGGCGCATCCTACCGCTCGGCGATCTCCATTGATCGACCGCGCAGCGCGCCCGCTCGCACTACAAGCCCATTCATCAGCAGACGGAGTATGAATTTCACAGCCGTGCTCTCCGAGTCACGCAGCCGATTTGCTGCGCATATAGTTTCGCCAGCCACCAAGCGCGGTCACCTCCTCCGCTCCGACAACGGCATGGGCTTCGCATAGGAAACACGATACGCTTGAGCCATCCTCCAGCGTTACCTTTCCGATGCCCAGCGGGGCGGGGATCTTGGCGACGAAACGCCCGAAGCCTTCTGGGGGCAACGCCCAGACCTCGATCTCCAGCCCGTGCCCGTCATATCCAGGTTCGCGGATCAGGCCGGGTTTTTGAGGCGTGGTATTCGGCAACACGAAGAGGCGATAGTCGCCTGCCGTGCGGCAGGCTTTGACGAACTTGCCGCCCAATGTGGTCAGTTCGTGGTTTAAAGGCATTCCCGTCAGATGCGCACCGACCACAGCAATGGCGATGGACTCGTCTGCGGCCGGTGTGATCCGGCTTTGCTCGGGAAGGGCAGCATTCCGGTCGATACCCATGCCGGCGGCGGCAGCGCGGTGCAGCGCATCGGCAAGGGGAGCCAGCGCATCGTCGGTGAAGGCCGGCGCAATCAGCGTCACACCGCCCGGCAGGCCATTGGCACCGAAGCCGGCGGGAATGGCGATGGCCGCGCAATCGAGCAGATTGACGAAGTTCGTGTAGCGGCCAAGCCGGCCATTGAGCACGATCGGATCGGCGAGCATGTCCGCGACCTTATAGGTCGTCGGTGCAGTCGGCAGCAGCAGCAGATCGGCCTTTGCCCATTCGGCTTCCGTCTTGCGCCTGAGATCTTCGAGCTTATAGCGGCCGTTGAAGGCTTCGACAGCCGTCTTGCCTTTCGCACCTTCGATGATCTTGCGAACCGTGGGATCGAAATCGGCGGCGTTACTTGCCAGGAAATCTTCAACGGCAGCCAGGCGCTCGGCAACCCAGGGGCCGTCGTAGAGGAGAGAAGCCGCCTCACGGAAGGGCGCATAATCGAAGGGAACGATCGTCGCCCCGAGCGCTTTCGCCCGTTCGATCGCCTGATTGTAGAGCGCTTCGACATTAGCATCGCCGAAGAACTCCCGCTCCGCGCCGTCGAGAACGCCGACCCGCAGACCGGCAACCGGAAGAGTTGCCGGCTTGGCATGCCGCGAAAACGCATCGGCGGCATCGAAGCCCTCGGCAATCTTGCGAATCGCGACCCCGTCGCCGACCGTCGGCGCAAAGATCGTGATGCAGTCGACGCTCTTGCAGGCTGGCACGGCGCCGGTATTCGACAGCAGGCCCGGAGTCGGCTTGATGCCAACGAGATTGTTGAAAGCGGCCGGCACGCGGCCTGAACCTGCTGTATCCGTGCCGAGCGCGAAGGTGGCGAGGCCGGATGCCACCGTCACCGCCGAACCGGAGCTCGAACCGCCTGAAATATAGTCGGCATCGAAGACCGATCGTGGTGCTCCATGGGGTGAGCGTGTGCCATTGAGGCCGGTCGCGAACTGGTCGAGATTGGTCTTGCCGATCACGATCGCACCTGCTGTCCGCAGTTGTGCGACGACAGTTGCGTCCTTCTCGGGATGATAAGCGAAAGCCGGGCAGGCGGCGGTGGTCGGCAGCCCCGCTACGTCGATATTATCCTTCACCGCGAAGGGAATACCCCAGAGCGGCAGGCTGTTCGGCTTAGGTGCACGTTCCATCAGAGCTCGTGCTTCGGCCCGCAACGTATCATCAGGTGTCGGGGTGATGAAGATTGCCGGATCCTTCGAGGCTGCCCGGCGGGCAATGATCGTCTCGATAATATCGAGCGGGCTTTTGCCTGCCTCATAGGCTGCGCGAAGGCTTGTCAGATCAAGAATGGTCGGCAGCATGGTTCAGCATTCCTCCAGAACAACAATGATATCGCCCGCTTTGACGTTGCGTCCGGGGCCTGCACGCAGGTCGCGAACGCGGCCCGGCGCATGTGCGGTGACGTTGATTTCCATTTTCATGGATTCGATGATGGCAAGCGTGTCGCCGGCCGCGACCGGTGCGCCCGGCTCGACCAGAAGTTTCCAGATATTGCCGGGCACGGCGCTGGCAACCCCGAAGCAACCTTCGGGAATGTCCCCATCCGGGCTCTCGCCGGAGCCTTCGTCGGTCACGAAGCTGTCGAGCCCCGCCTCCTTCCAGCGCTGGCGTTCGGCATCGAAAGCCGCCTGCTGACTCGCCTTGAAAGTGCCGATCGAGGCGGCATTCGCCTGCAATTCCTTCTCGTATACGGCGTAGGAGAATTCCGTTTCCTCGATCTTTACAGGATATCCGCCATGCGGGAAGGCGCTGCGCGCCTCCGTCAGTTCCTGGTGGCTGACAGGAAAGAAGCGGATCTGATCGAAGAAGTTTAAAAGCCACGGCTTGTCCTTGGCAAAGACCGGTGTCTGCCGCCAGGTGTTCCACACCTGGATGGTGCGGCCGAAAAGCTGGTATCCGCCGGGGCCTTCCATGCCGTAGATGCACATATAGGCCCCGCCGATACCGACGGCGTTTTCCGGCGTCCAGGTGCGGGCAGGATTGTATTTCGTCGTCACCAGCCTGTGGCGCGGATCGACCGGTGTTGCGACCGGCGCGCCGAGATAGACGTCGCCGAGGCCGAGCACGAGATAGCTGGCGTCAAAGACGATGTTGCGCACTGCCTGTTCGTCAGCCAGCCCATTGATGCGGCGGATGAACTCGATATTGGATGGGCACCAGGGCGCATTCGGCCGCACGAGTTCCTGATACTTGCGCATAGCAAGCTCCGCATCCGGATCGTTCCAGGACAGCGGCAGATGCACGATGCGGCTCGGCACCTTGACGTCCTGCGCTGCCGGTAGGCTCGCCTCTATCTCGGCCAACAGGCCGAGCAGGCGTTTGCGGGTGAGTGCCCTACCGTCATAGTGGATCTGCAGCGAGCGGATGCCAGGCGTGAGATCGATGATGCCGGGAAGGCGGGCTTGCAATATGGCCTGCATCAGGAGATGCACCCTGAGCCGCAGAGCGATATCGAGCGTCATCGGTCCATATTCGACCAGCAGATTGTCATCGCCCTGGCGGCGGTAGACGACCGAGACCGGCCCGTCGTCGCGCTTGCCGATGATTGGCGAGCCTGTTTCTTCCGTTGCACGATGCACCGCCGGACCCGCAATCGGGTCCTCAGGCCGCGTGACGGGATGGAAGCGGATGCGATCGCCCGGCTTGAACTGGCCCATTTTCCATTGCTCGTCGCGAGCGATCACCGCCGGGCAGACGAAGCCGCCGAGGCTCGGACCGTCCGGTCCGAGGATGATCGGCATGTCACCAGTGAAATCGATCGCGCCGATCGCATAGGCATTGTCATGCAGGTTGGACGGATGAAGGCCGGCTTCGCCGCCATCGCTGCGTGCCCATTTCGGTGCTGGACCGATCAGGCGCACGCCAGTGCGGGCGCTGTTGAAATGCACCTCGTAGCTCGTCGAAAACAGCGTCTCGATATCGCCGTCCTGAAAGAAATCAGGCGCGCCATGCGGACCGTAGAGGACGCCGACATCCCATTCGCGGGTCAGTTCTGCAGGCTCGGTTGCCGGTTTCGGCGGTTCGGCGGCGGCCTGACGGGCAAGATGCAACACATGGCCGGTCTTCAGCGTCCCGGTGGCATTGCCACCGAACTGGCCGAGCCCGAAGGTGGCGCGGGAGCCCAGCACGATGGGAGCGGCAAAACCGCCCGCCACAGCGAGATAGGCTCGCTGCCCTGGCCCATCGATGCTGCCGATCGAGAGGATCTGGCCAGCGCGGATTGTTGCGGCTTCGTCATGGGGCAGCTTCACGCCGTCGACGCTCATCGCCATCTTCGCGCCGGCAAGCGCAACCACAGTGTCGGTATGGAACTTCAGTACTGGGCCGGAAACCGTCAGCTCCAGCGCCGCAACCATATCACCGTTGCCGACGAGGCGGTTGGCATGGCGGAATGAACGCTCGTCCATTGGGCCGCTCGGCGGCACGCCGACGTGCCAGAGACCAAGGCGGCCCGGCAGTTCCTGAATGCTCGATTGTGCGCCCGGCGCGATCACCTCGATAACGTCAGGCACGAAGGAAAAGTCGCGCAGCGCCGTCGTCGCGACTTTACCGCTGGCAAGCAGCTCGGAGCCGGCGATGGCGCGAAGATAGTCGAGATTGGTCTCGATGCCCGATATCGACGTGCCGGAGAGTGCCGCCTTCAGCTTCTCGATTGCCGCCGGACGATCCTCGGCGGAAACGATCAGCTTGGCGAGCATTGGATCATAGAAAGGCGTCACCTCTGTGCCGGTCTCGATCCAGCCGTCGAGGCGTACATCTTCAGGGAAGACAACCTCTGTCAGCAGGCCGGCGCTCGGGCGGAAATCGGCATGCGGCATCTCGGCATAGACGCGCACTTCGATCGCCGCTCCCTTCGGCTGCAGCACCTCGCTGCCCAAAAGCACATCCTCGCCGGCGGCCTGGCGGATCATCCATTCGACGAGATCGATACCGAAAATGGCCTCGGTGACGGGATGCTCGACCTGCAGGCGGGTGTTCACCTCGAGGAAGTAGAATTCCTCACGTACGGGATCATAGATGAATTCGACGGTGCCGGCGGATTCGTAGGAGACAGCCGAGCCGAGGTCGACGGCTGCCTTGTGCAGGCGGGCGCGGGTTGCGGTCGAAAGACCGGGGGCAGGGGTCTCCTCCACCACCTTCTGGTTTCGCCGCTGCAGCGAGCAGTCGCGCTCACCGAGCGCAATGACCTTGCCTTTGCCATTGCCGAAGATCTGTACCTCGACATGCCGTGCCTCCGCCACGAAACGCTCGATATAGACGCGCGCATCGCCAAAGCTTGCCCGCGCAGTGCGTTGCACGCTTTCGAAGGATGCCTTCAGGCTTTCGGCATCGGCGCAGAGCTGCATGCCGATGCCGCCGCCGCCGGCCGTACTTTTCAGCATGACGGGATAGCCGATCGTTTCTGCCGCCGAGAGCGCTTCATCGGCGCTCGAAAGCAGGCCGGTGCCGGGCAGGAGCGGCACGCCGCTCGCCTTGGCGAGTTCGCGCGCCGTATGCTTCAGGCCGAAGGCGGAGAGGTGTTCGGGCCGAGGGCCGATGAAGGCGATGCCTTCGGCGGCAAGGCGTTCGGCAAAACCGATATTTTCCGACAGAAAGCCGTAGCCGGGATGAACCGCCTCGGCTCCCGTCGCCTTGCAGGCGGCGACGACGGCATCGATATTGAGATAGCTTTCGCTGGCCGGCGCAGGCCCGAGGCGGACAGCTTCATCGGCCATTAGGGCAGGCCTGGCGAAACGGTCGGCATCGGAATAGACGGCGACGGAGGCGATGCCCATCTGCCTCAGGGTCTTGATGACCCGGTTGGCGATTTCGCCCCGGTTGGCGATCAGGACTTTCTTGAACATGTCAGTCCTCGCCATCCCAGATCAGCACCCGGATCGGCGTCGGGTCGAAACCGTTGCAGGGATTGTTGATTTGCGGGCAGTTGGAGATGACGCAGAGCACATCCATCTCGGCGACGAGCTCGACATAGTCGCCCGGCGCGGAGATGCCGTCGACGATCGTCATCTCGCCGGTAGGCTGGATCGGCACGTTCATGAAGAAGTTGATATTCGGGACGATATCGCGCTTGCCCATGCCGTGCTTGCTGACTTCGAGCACGAAATTGTCGCGGCAGGCGTGCAGGTATTTCGTGCCATGGCCGAAGCGCACTGTATTGCTCTCACAGGAGCATGCGCCAGCGGACGTGTCATGGCGGCCGCAGCTGTCGGCCGTCATGGTCAGCATGACATTGCCTTCGTTCGACACGATTTTCGTACCGATGCCGATATAGGCGGCACCCTGCATGCGCATCGTATCCTGATTGGAATAGCGCTCGGAGAAATCATCGGCACGATAGAAGAGCGTGTCGATCGCCTGCTGGCCGTAGCTGTCCTCGATGCGGATCGTCTGGCCCTTGCGCACGATGCCGGACCACGGGGCTTCAGCCGGAATGAAATGGTCCTGGGCCGCACTCTGCAGGCTGCGGGCAGGGGAGGTCTGGATGAAATCGGACATCGTCGTCTCCTCAGGCCTGCATCAGGGCGTTGTTTTCGAAACCGCGAACCGCTTCGGCGGTTGCCGTGCTGCAAAGGTCATCCGCAGCCGGCACTGCAGCCTTGTAGCGGGTGATGACAACTGGCTTCGGCTGGTAGGCGGGATCAGGATCGAGCGGATGCGGGCAATTGGAAAAGCCGACAAGCATGTCCATCTCGGCGCGCATTTCGACGTAATCGCCGCTGTTGGAGCGCTTGCCTTGCCAGCCGAAACCGCCGGCCTCGGCAAGACGCACTGGCGCGAAGAGATTGAGGATGCCTGGAATATCGCGACGGTCGAGGCCGAGCTTGACCGCAGCGAGGACAAGGTTGTCGCGGGTGTTGCGGGTCTTTTCGCCTGGATATTTCGCTGCGTTCGAGGCGGCCGTCGAGCCACCCATCAGGCAGTCATGGGCGCCGGAACTGTCCTCGATCATCGAGAACATGACGCGGCCCATGTCGGAGAAGATCACGCGCCCCTTGCCGAGCGCCGTCGTCCACTGGACCTTGGCGGTATCGACGAGATTGATCCGCTCGCTCGGATCATCGGCATTCCAGGCGACGAGCGCCACGGTGGAATTGCCTTCGGCCTGATCGACGCGGATCGCCTCGCCACGCAAAAGCTTCGTCGACCAGTACCAACCACCTGGGATAGTCTCCTGGTGAATGACGGCGTTCGCATCAATGGCCGGCGCCGGCAGCGGGCTTGGGCCGGGTAAGGCCTTTGGCGCGAATTCCAGGCCCTTCTTCTGATGCTCCTCATAGCGCGCGCGATTGGCGGCGATCTCTTCGGGCGAGCGTCTTATATGCATCATAGCATCTCTCCTGATGGTGCCAGGTCGTCCCGGCTGTGCCCCAGGGAAGCGACCAGGCCGTCCCGGTCGGGGCTGAAAATCGATGACTGGCCGGCAAGGCGCGGCGGCCAGATGGAAATATCCTTGGTGATGGTGGCGCCGTAGCGCTCCTTCTCTTCCGGCCGGTCGCGACGGCGCTCGAAGGCGACGACGCGGCTCGCCAGCGTGAAGGCCTCGCGCATGTCATGGGTAACCATGACGACGGTCATCTGCGTTTCGTGCCAGAGCCGCTTCATCAGCGT
Source organism: Rhizobium sp. CF142 (assembly GCF_000281145.1). Classification (NCBI taxonomy): domain Bacteria; kingdom Pseudomonadati; phylum Pseudomonadota; class Alphaproteobacteria; order Hyphomicrobiales; family Rhizobiaceae; genus Rhizobium; species Rhizobium sp. CF142. Next base: position 178,226 of record NZ_AJWE01000109.1, read on the forward strand.
GTGGATTTCTGCTCGGATGCCGGGATCGAGTGCGCCGAAGGGCTCGTCGAGCAGCAGCACTTTCGGCTTCATGATGAGTGCCTGGGCGAGCGCAAGGCGCTGCTGCATGCCGCCGGAAAGCTGGGCTGGATATTTCCCCTCCGAACCGGCAAGTCCGACCTCGGTGATCAGTTGGCGTGCTTCCGCGATGGCGTTGCGGCGTGCCGCGCCAAAGAGCTTGGCCTTGTAGCGCGCGGCGGACAATTCCTTGCCGAGCAGCACATTGCCGAGCACCGTCAGATGCGGAAAGACGGAGTATCGCTGGAAGACGACACCGCGATCCGGTCCCGGCTCCGGCGGCAGGGGCTCGCCGTCGAGCAGGATCTTGCCCCTCGTCGGCTGTTCCTGGCCAAGCAGCATGCGCAGGAATGTGCTCTTGCCGCAGCCGGAGGGCCCGACAAGGGCGACGAAGGCGCGCGAGGCGACTGTCAGCGACACGTCTTCGAGCACGATCTGGTCGCCATACTCCTTCCAGACCTTTTCGATCTTCAACTCGCTCATGCCTGCTTCTCCAGCTCCGACCAGGGGAAGACGGCAATGCGCAGACGGTCGAGCAAAGTGTTCATCACCACGGCGAGCAGGGTGATCCAGACCACATAGGGAAAGATGATATCCATCGAGAGGTAGCGGCGGACGAGGAAGATGCGGTAGCCGAGGCCGGAATCCGAGGAGATCGCCTCGGCCGCAATCAGGAACAGCCAGGCCGGGCCGAGCTGCAGCCTGAGGCAGGTGATCAGCCGCGGCAGGATCTGCGGCAACACGACGCGCAGGCCGATCTGCCAGGAGGAGCCGCCAAGCGTCTCGGCCTTGACGATCTGTTCGCGAGGCAGTTCCAGCGCCTTCAGTGCCAGGTCGCGGATCATCGTCGGAGCGACGCCAATGACGATGAGGGCGATCTTCGAAGTCTCTCCGAGACCCATAACAATGAAGAGGATTGGCAGAAGCGCCAACGGCGGAACCATGGAGATCACGGCGACAAAAGGGGAAAGCAACGCCCTCAGATAGGGCAACATGCCGATCAACATGCCAACTGCGAGCGCAATTGCCGTCGAGATACCGAGGCCGGAGAGCAGGCGGATCAGGCTCGCGCCCGTGTCCGACCAGAGCAGAAATTCGCCGGTACGCTGGTCGGCGACGAAGGCCAGACGGTTGATCGCATCGGCAAAGCCGGCAAGGCTCGGCAGAAGCTTGTCATTGGCGTTTTCCGCCAGCCGTGCGGCCGAGCCAAAGGCATAGGCCACAACGAGCAGCACGAAGGGCAGCAGCATCAAGGCAAATTGCGCGCCCCGGCTCGGCCTCGTGTTGATCCAACGCATGGGAAATGCTCCGCTGGTGAAGGGAAGGGGCGCGGGTAAGCCGCGCCGCCATTGCGATCAGAGCGAACCGTCGGCGGCTGCCTTCATGTAGGTCTCTGTGAAGCGCAGCTTCACGTTGCCGGTATCGCCCAGCACCTTGCCATCGGGCATTTCAATGCCGATGACGTCAGCGGACGGCGCGCCATTGCCGAGCAACCCCTTCTCGAAGAGGAAGGTGCGCACCAGATCCATGGTCTTCGGCAGGCCAGGCGAGGCGGTGAAGGCAACGGCATCGGCCGGCTTGTCGAAGAGTTTGGTCGCGGCAAGCTGAGCTTCGAAGCCGGCGAGATCGGTGCCCGAAGCGGAGCTCATGGCCTCGCGGGCCGCCTTGCCTTCGGCAGTATCGGCCCGCAGCAGGGCAGCCGTCTCGTACCAGATGCCGGCGAGCGCCTTGCCGAAATTCGGATTGTCCTTGAGCACGCCGCTGTTGGCGACCATCAGGTCGATGATTTCGCCCGGCACCTGCGAACTGTCGAAAACCTTCTTGGCCGTCGGGTCTTCGAGGATGGTCGAGACCAGCGGGTTCCAGGTGACAACGGCGGAGACATCGGCTGTCTTATAGGCAGCGACCATGTCGGCATCAGACGTGTTGACGACCTTTACGTCGCGCTCCGTCAGCTTGATGCTTTCGAGCGCTCGGGCGAGCAGATAATGCGAGACGGAGAATTCAACGAGATTGACGTTCTGGCCCTTGATATCGGCAAGGCTCGCCTTGTCCTTCAGGATCACGGCGTCATTGCCGTTCGAGAAGTCGCCGACGATGACGGCGGTCGTATCGACTCCCCCGGCAGCCGGGATCGACAATCCGTCCATATTGGTCAGTGTGACGGCGTCGAAGGCGCCGGCCGTGTACTGGTTCATCGACTCCACGTAGTCGTTGAACTGGGTGACATCGATCTTGATGCCGTATTTGTCGGCCCATTTCTTGACGATGCCGTGATCGGCCGCATAGCCCCAAGGCATCCAGCCGACATAGATGGACCAGGCTACCTTGAATTCGGTCTTCTGCTCGGCCTTGGCGATGGAGCTGAAACCCAGTGCCAGCGAAGCGGAGAGGGCGGTAATGGAAAGGATCTTCGAAAAAGTCTGCATTTAAATTCCCCTTTTGCTTTTCTTCAAAAGGGATCGGCAATGACCATCGTGCCGCCAATCCCTTGGCTTACGAGGTCTCCCGGGCTTTTGTCCCGCCGTGCACCCGACAGGATTTCTCCCCCGCCGGTAGTAGCTCTCGGACCAGTCGCGCTTTTTTGAAAACGCCGGAACCCTAGCCACCAACTCTGCCTCTACCGAAGCAAGCGCTATGCCAGATCGCGTATGTGTTTGATTTTCAAAGATTGGCGTGTGTCGCGCATTATTCAGTGCTATGAAAGTGCATACCGATGCCCATCTGATGGGCAGTTCGTGAAATGGCGTAGATAAAACGCACAAGATTTGTGCGGCTGCAAAAGACCGGCTAAATTAGGAAATAGTCGGTTTCTGCAGCAAAGTGAGCAGCACGCAGATCGCCAAATACTCCTGAGAAAGAGGTAGTTCATTCGGCACCTCACTGCTGCTATGACATGCGTGAAGCGGGTTGATGAACGCATGTTCACCCCAGAGAATTGAGTGCAGCATTTGGTCCACAGACCTCGAGTCTTTGATGCTCTTCTGGCGCGCCGCGAGCCGATCGTCGTTCTCGATGCGCCCGCCGGCATGGGCAAGACGTCGGCTCTGAATGAGATTGCCGCTCATTTCGGCGCCGAGATTCACGCCGATGAAACGACACCCGCATGGCGACCTGATCAGGTCTGCATCTGGGATATCCCACCCCATGGCAAGCCGACCGCCTTACCTGAAGCCTTTCTGTCGGCTCGGGCGCGGATTTTTATCGCAAAGCGCCCCGATACGCTGCTGCCAGGCCTCTCTCGGGCTATCGCCTATGGTCAGGCCTATGTCGTGGACCAAGCTTTTCTGCTCATCGACCAGCACGAAGCGACAGAGATTTTTGCCGAGGGTGTGGCTGATATCATGCACGCATCAGGCGGGTGGCCCCTGATTGCATTCAATCCGACATTGAGTTCAGAACGTTTGAGCGCATTCCTCGAAAGCGAGCTTCTTCAATCCGCACCGCCCGAAGTACTGGTCGATCTCCGCATCGTTCTGGATACGGGCAAAGGGGATTTTCGCGAACAATCCCATTTCCTTCCCCTCGTTGCGGAGAACGGCCTGCGCGTAAAGGCGATCGCCAGCGAGATTGATCGTGCGCTCGATGCCGTGATAGCGGAGCGGATAAAGGTGCTGGCCGATGCCAAGGCGATTGCGGACAGTTTTGCGGCCCATGGCCATCCGATACGGGCGATCGAGATATTCCAGCGCGTCGGTCTATACGACAGCGCGCTCAAGATCTTCACCGAGGCGAAAGGCATCTTTCTCCTCTATTTCCATGGGCCGGAAGCCTATGATCGAATTCTCGCCGGTTTTCCGCGAAGCTACGCGCTGCAAAGCGAAGTCCTGGTGCTTGCACTCGCACTGCAGGCATTGAAACTCGGGGATGTGTCGCGTGCGCGTCGACTGCTTGCCGACCGTTTCGGCGATTTGGCCAACGATCCGGACGCAGTCTTTGCCCAGAATGCCGTATTTTCTCGGGAATTCAGGGCGTTCCGGCTGCTGATGCTCATCTATGAAGACTATTTCTTCTCCGAAAAGCTCCTGGAAACCTGTTTCGCGCTTGTTGCCGAATTCCCGCTCGACGACCATCTCTTTCGCGGCAGTTTCTACAATTCGGTGCTCGAATTCTACATCCGCAACCGGCGTTTTGCGGAGGCAGAGGAAGTGGCGCAGCGTGCAATGCACCACTACGAGCACGCAAATGCCCCGATGCTCTGCTTTTATGTCAGCCTCCATCAGGCGCTGATCCGTCTCTTGATGGGTGATGCGCTGGCAGCCCGCAAACATTCGCTCCGGGCTGCGGAAAGTCTTCGCGAGCTTCCATTCGAAAGCCGAAATGATCAGCGTCTTCAATTGCTCCTTGAGGCCTGCGTCGAATACGAGACCGGACGGGCTGAACCGCTTGCCCGATTTCTCAGCCTCGAGATCGACGATTTCTCCCATAGCGAAATCTGGCCAAGCCTGCTGGAATTTGCGTTGCATTACGGCAGCCAGGCACTTGGAGATCATTTCTCGACGATCGCGGCGCGCAGCTTTCTCGACCGTTGGCGAGTTTATCAGGTGTCCAACCGCCAATTCCAGGCGATGATCGAAATCCGCGAGGCGGCCATCCTGCAGAATGCAAATCGCTGGCAGGAGGCATCGCAATGCCTTGCAGCAATCACGTCGCGCATCGACCGGAACCGGGTGGTAAGCAATGATGGAGAGCTGGTCCACCTGCATGATCGCGACGAAATAGCGCTCGCGCTCGCATGGCTACGCCAGACAACGTACGAGCAGCCCGCACGCCCCGGCCTGGAAAGCCTGATCGAAGGTATCATCGGCAACAGGCATCTGACCGATCGCCAGCGCCTGAGTGCGCAGATCTGGCTTGCCTATATTGCTAAGCGCCAGCGCAACCTGACGCGCGCCCGCGCCATCCTGCAGAAGATCTTCGAGGATTGTGCCCGCCTCGGCGCCATCGCTCCGCTTTCGGAAGAGCGCGTTTTCCTGGAGGAGTTGATCGACAACCAACGCATCGGCGGCTTCCTGGCGACGTCGCTGCCTATCAGGCAGATCATCCGCAAGCTGCGCGACAGCGGCAGGTTGTCGAGCCGCTCTGCGGGCGGGCGCAATGACCTGTCGCGGCGCGAGAGCAAGATCCTGCTGATGATCTCGGAAGGCGCTGCCAACAAGTTCATTGCCAGCACGCTCGGCCTCAGCGAGGCGACGGTAAAATTCCATCTCGGCAATGTCTATCGCAAGCTCGGCTGCCGCAACCGGCAGGAGGCGATCAGCGCGGCTAGGGCGCTCGGTTTTGTCAGCTGATTCAGAATCCGGGCGAGATCGGCTTCTCCACGGACACAAAACCTAGACCATTTAAACGAAAACCTAGACCCGTCATCTGTTGAGCAGGTTGCTTTGCATGTGCAATCTTCTTCTCAGACCTCCTCTGGCGGACAATCGGATGGGTCAGCGAAGGGAATTCGGCAAACCGGCAACCCAAGTGTCGGATGCTTCTCCCGAGCAGACCGTACGGTTTAGTGCTGGGTGGAAGGCGGTCCAACAAAAGCGATCAAAACGGTCGCAGGGAACTTTTGAACCGGGAGATATCATGAGCAGATTACAGCTGATTGCTTCTACCGCTATGGCCGTGCTTGCCGCCGGCTTTGCGGGCTCGGCCGCGGCCAAAACGACCGTGACCATGAATACCGTTCAGATCTTCGGTACGATCGATCCCGCCAAGATCTCTGATTACACCGACTATATGGCTGCCGTGAACCTCTATGACGGTCTGGTGACTGTCGATTCCAGCGGCAACCTGCAGCCTGAACTCGCCGAGAGCTGGACCGTTTCGCCGGATGCCAAGGAAGTGACCTTCAAACTGCGCTCTGACGCGCATTTCAGCGATGGTTCGCCGGTTGAGGCCGCAGACGTCGTCTATTCCTTCGAGCGGCTGTTGAAGATCAATCTCGGCCCGGCCAATCTCTTTGCAGACGTGCTGAAGCCGGGCTCGGTCGTGGCCGTCGATCAGCACACCGTTAAATTCACCCTCTCGAAAGCCTTCGCGCCGTTCCTCAGCACGGTCCCGGCCGTCTTCATCGTCAATGCCGACGTGGTAAAGGCCAATGCCGGCAATGATGACGGCCAGACCTATCTTTCGACGAAGACTGCCGGTGCTGGCCCGTACACGCTGAAGGACTGGGACCGCGGCGCGTCAATGACGATCGAACGCGATCCCAAATACTACAAGGGCTTCAATGACGGCCCGATCGACGAAGTGCGCTGGATCATCACCAATGACGAGGCGACCGTCCGCTCGCTTGCAGCCTCCGGCGAACTCACGATGAGCAGCCAATACCAGGCGCCCGATACCTACAAGGCGCTCAAGGAAATGGACCGCTTCAACATCGTCAGCGAAGATACGACGATCGGCTTCTACCTGAAGCTCAATACGAAGGTGCCGCCGACCGACGATATCCATATCCGGCGCGCACTTGCCTATGCGACCGACTACGACACGATCCGCAGCGTCATCGTGCCGGGCGGTCAGCTGAACGGCCCGCTGCCTTCAGGCTTTGCCGACTATTATGCGAGCGACCTGCCGGCACCGAAATACGATCTCGAGGCCGCTAAGGCGGAAATCGCCCAGTCGAAATATGCCGGTGGCGAAATCCCGATCACGCTCGGCTATGTCGCCGGCACCAAGTTCGAGGAAGAGCTCAGCCTGCTGATGCAGTCGAACCTCGAACAACTCGGCTTCAAGGTGACACAGCAGGCCGATCCGTGGAACCGAGTGACGGAAATTGCCGGCAAGGTCGAAACGACGCCAAACGTCAACCAGATCTTTTTCGGCCCGACCTATCCTTCGCCGGATTCCATGTTCTTCACGCAATATCATTCGAAAGCGGCCGGCACCTGGGCTTCGGCAGAATGGCTGCAGGATCCGACGATCGATGCCCTGATCGATCAGGCTCGCGAAACGCCCGATAAGGCCAAGCAGGCCGAGATCTACAAGGAATTGCAGCACAAGATCGTCGATCTGCAGCCGGATGTCTTCCTGGAAACACAGACGGTGCAGCATGCCATGGACAAGTGCCTGGAAGGCTTCCATGCCGTGCCGATGCAGTCCTTTGACTACAAGTTCACCCGCTACCGCTGGACTTGCAAGTAGCGGCTGAGCGCGTTTCGGGCAGCGTCACCCTCATGACGAACTGCCCGGAAAGGACGGCCTGAAAGGGCCGTCCACATCCTCCTTCATGAATTGAAACAGGGCTGGAACATTGGAATTCCTCCTCTTCCTGGTCAGGCGCGCTTTGTGGTCGCTGCTTGTTCTTTTCGGACTGTCGGTGGTGATCTTCACGATCGCTCGCGGCATGCCGGGGGATCCGGTGAGATTGGCGCTCGGGCCTCGTGCCAGCAATGAGCAGGTCGAGCAATTTCGCCAGACACTCGGCTTCGACAAGCCGTTGATCCAGCAATACGGGATCTATGTATCCGGGCTCGTCGGCGGCGATCTAGGCCTGTCGCTGCTGACCAAGCGCCCGGTCAGTAACGATATCCGCGAGACCTTCGCCGCAACCTTCGAGCTGGTGCTTGCCACGATCACCATCGCCTTCCTGTTCGGTGTTCCCCTTGGTGTCGCCGCCGCGCGCTGGAAGGACAAATGGCCAGATAATCTCGTGCGGTTGATTGCGATCTTTTCCGCCGTGACGCCGAGCTTCTTCCTCGCGCTCGTATTGCAGATCCTTGCCGGCTATGTGCTGCATATCCTGCCGACGACCGGGCGCCTGCCGCCGGGCATGGTCTTCAGCGCCGATATTACCGGTCTCGTCACGCTCGATTCTCTGCTGCACGGGCGGCTGGACGTTTTCGGCGAGGGCCTGCGCTATCTCCTTCTTCCCTCACTCGCGCTCTCTGCGGCGACCATGGGCCAGATCGCACGCATCACGCGCTCCTCGATGATCGACGTCTCCAGCCAGGATTATATCGAGGCGAGCCGTGCCTTTGGCATTCCCGAGCGTGTGCGGGTGTTCAAATATATGTTGCGGCCGAGTTTCGTTCCGCCGCTCACCATTTCCGGCCTCGAATTCGCATCGCTGATCGGCAACGCCTTCGTCGTCGAACTCGTTTTCGCATGGCCCGGCATGGCGGCCTATGGCGTGCGTACCATCATGCAGAAGGACCTGAACGCCGTCATGGGCGTGGTGATCGTCTCCGGCGTCTTCTTCGTCATCGTCAATCTCGTCATCGATGTGCTGGTCGGCATTGTCGATCCGCGCATTCGTATCCGGGGGAGGCGCTGATGTCAGATGCTCCTGTTATCGAGGCCGAACGCCTCTCGAATGCATATCAGAACTGGTATCGCTTCTCACGCAATCCGACCGCCGTCATCGGTGCCGCGATCGTCATCATCTGCGTGCTCGCCGCGATTCTCGCACCATGGATCACGCCGCATCCCGAACATGTCGGCGCGGCCGTCAACTTTCGCGCCCGCCATCTGCCGCCATCAGGCGACTTCTGGTTCGGCACGGACAATGTCGGCCGCGATATCTTCAGTCGCGTGATCTTCGGCATGCGCATCTCCTTGCTTCTGGCGCTGGTCGTGCTCGGCACGGCCGTTCCGATCGGCACCATCCTCGGCATTCTCGCCGGCTATTTCGGAGGCTGGGTCGAGGTCCTGATCATGCGCGTGACGGATATTGCGCTCGCTATCCCGCCGCTCGTCATGGCGCTCGCCGTCGCCGCGGTGCTGTCGCCGAACCTCATCAATTCGCTGCTTGCCATATCGGCGCTCTGGTGGACATGGCACACACGACTGATCTATTCGATCACCAAGCAGATCCGCGCCCAGGAATTCATCGAGGCGGCGGAGACACTCGGTGCGAGCAAGTTCCATATACTCTTCCGCGAGATCCTGCCGAACTGCGTCTCGGCAATTGCCGTGAAGACCTCGCTCGATTGCGGTTTCGTCATCCTCGTCGGCGCCTCGCTCTCCTTCCTGGGCCTCGGCATCCAACCGCCGACGCCAGATCTCGGCACGATGGTTGCCCAGGGCGCCGCCTTCCTGCCGGATTACTGGTGGGAATCGGTTCTGCCTGGCTCCGCCATTCTTTTCGTCGCGCTGGGCTTCAACCTGCTGGGTGATGGCCTGCGAGACCTCTTCGACGTCCAGGAGGTCCGATGAGTTTCCCGCTCCTGCGTGTCAGCAATCTTTCAGTCGAATTCTCCACCTATGGCCGTACCAGCCGCGTGTTGCATGGCGTCAGCCTCGACGTTCCCGCCCGATCGCAGGTCGCCCTTGTCGGTGAAAGCGGCTCCGGCAAGACGGTGACGATGAAGGCGATCATGGACTTGCTACGGCAGCCGCCCGCCCGCATCACATCCGGCGAGATCTATTATGATGGCGCCGATCTGCTGACCATGCCCGAGAAGGACCGGCTGCGGCTGCGCGGCACCGCCATGTCCATGGTGTTCCAGGACCCTATGAGTTCGCTCAATCCGGTCTTCACCGTTGGCGACCAGATGGGCACGATCCTGAAATATGCCGACAAGCGCCTCGGTCGCTCGCGCTCACGCAAAGAGCGCATGGCACGCGTCCATGAGGTGCTCGAACAGGTCCGGATGCGCGATCCCGAGCGTGTTACGCAGGCCTTCCCGATCATGTTGTCAGGCGGCATGCGACAGCGCGTGCTGATCGCCATGGCGCTCTTGAGTGAACCGCAGCTTTTGATTGCCGATGAGCCGGGCACCGCGCTCGACGTCACCACGCAGGCGCAAATCCTGAAATTGCTGAAGGATCTTGTGGAAGAGCGCGGTCTGGCGCTGCTGATGATCACCCACAATCTCGGCGTCGTGCGCGAGACCTCGAACTATGTCTATGTCATGAACAAGGGCGCCATTGTCGAACATGGCGAGACCGCCGGTATCTTCGACAATCCGCGCGATCCCTATACCCGCAGCTTGATCGATGCCGTGCCTAGGCTGACAGGCGGTACGCGTCCCAGCGGGGAGGTCAGCGCATGAGCACGCCGATGCTTGAGATCCGCAATCTTGCGAAATCCTTTCCCATTCGCAATGCCTTCGGCCGTCAGATCGGCGAGGTGAGGGCGGTCGATGACGTTTCCTTCTCGATCGAGAAGGGGAGAGTCTACGGCCTCGCCGGCGAAAGCGGCTCCGGCAAATCGACCATCGCTCGCATGATCATGGGGCTCGAAAAACCGGATGCCGGCGAAATCCTGATTGATGGCGTAGGCCTTGCGAAAACGGGACGTCACCATTCGCGACATGTGCAGATGGTCTTCCAGAATCCGGGTTCCTCGCTCAATCCGCGTCGTACGGTCGGTCAGTCTGTCGCCGTGCCGCTCGATGCGCATGGTTTTGCCGGCAACAGGCGCCAGCGCATTTCTGAGCTCCTGGAGATGGTGCAGCTGCCGGCGAATTTCGCCGAGCGTTATCCGCATGAGCTTTCCGGTGGCCAGAAACAGCGCGTGGCAATTGCACGCGCACTTGCCGTCGAGCCAAAACTGCTCGTGCTCGACGAACCGACCTCGGCGCTCGACGTCTCAGTGCAGGCGCGTGTCATCGACCTGCTGACCGATCTCGCCCGGCGCATGGATCTCACCTATCTTTTCATTTCCCACGATTTGAGCCTGATGCGCAATTTCGCCGGCACTGTCGGCGTGCTCTATCGCGGCCAGATCGTCGAAACGGGGGCAGTATCCTTCGTCTTCGAACACCCATCCCACGATTATACACGGCTTCTCCTCGCCTCCGTTCCCGTCATTTCAAAGGAGGAGGAGGCGATGCGCCCGAAAATTCCATTGATCGACGGGGAGATCCCGACAGCCGAGAAATTGCTGGCGCTCAGGGAAGTCGATCAACAAGCAAGTCACCAACGAGGTTAGGACTGATGATCAGAATTGGTATTGACGTCGGCGGCACCAATACGGACGCCGTCATCATGAATGGACCGGACGTGATTGCCGGCGTGAAGTCGGCGACAACAGCAGATGTCATGAGCGGTGTCGTCAACGCGCTGCGTGACGTGCTCGCCGCCTCAGGGATGGAGGCATCCGCTGTCGACTTCGTCATGATCGGCACGACGCATTTCACCAACGCTGTCGTTCAGCGTCGCGATCTCGCCCAGACGGCTGCCGTGCGGCTTGGCCTGCCGGCCACCGCCTCGCTGCCGCCGATGGTCGACTGGCCGGAGGATCTGAAGCAGGCAATCGGCAATCATGCCTATCTCGCTCACGGCGGCAATGAATTCGACGGCCGGGTGATCTCGCCGCTTGACGAGGAAGAACTGCTGAGGATCGCCGCCGACATCAAGGCGAAGGGCATCGACACGATCGCCATCACGTCCGTCTTCTCGCCTGTGAGCACCGACTTTGAAAAACGTGCTGGCGAGATCTTCGAAAAGGCTCTTCCAGGCGCTCATATTACGCTGTCCAGCGAGATCGGCCGCATAGGCCTGCTCGAACGCGAGAATGCGGCGATCATGAACGCCTGCCTGCGCGATCTCTCGGCCCATGTGATCGATGCCTTCCGCAAGGCGATCGCGGAGACCGGCATCAAGGGCAAATTCTTCCTGACGCAGAATGACGGCACGCTGATGGATGCCGCCTTCGCCGAGAAATTCCCGGTGCTGACTTTCGCCTCGGGTCCCACCAATTCCATGCGCGGCGCGGCCTTCCTCTCTGGTGTCGGCGATGCAATCGTCGTCGATATCGGCGGCACGACATCGGATGTCGGCTCCCTGTATAAAGGTTTCCCACGGCAGGCCACCGTCGCCGTCGAAGTGGGCGGCGTGCGCACCAATTTCCGCATGCCCGACGTCTTCTCGATCGGCCTTGGCGGCGGTTCGCATGTCGTCGAAACGGAGAATGGCATCAAGGTCGGTCCGCTGTCGGTCGGCTACCGTATTCAGACCGAAGCGCTCATCTTCGGCGGAAAGACGCTGACAACGACCGATATCACTGTTGCTGCCGGCAACGCGACACTCGGCGATCCCGCCAAGGCTTCCCATCTTCCAGCCGATCTGCTGCAGCGCGTACAGCAAAAGATCCACGACATGCTCGAGGATTGCGTGGAGCGCTCCCGCCTGTCTCCCGATCCCTTGCCCGTCATTGTCGTCGGCGGGGGCTCCATCCTCGTCAATCGGCCGATTGCAGGACTCGAAGTGATCAAACCATCGCATTTCGGCGTCGCCAACGCCGTCGGTGCGGCGATCGCGCAGGTCTCGGGTGAAGTCGACCGGGTCTATGCACTTGCCGAAATGGGGCGCGAGAAATCACTCGAAGATGCCAAGAGCCGAGCCATCGAAGCAGCGGTTGCGGCAGGCGCTGCACGCGACTCCATCGAGATCGTCGATGTCGAGGATGTGCCGCTCGCCTATCTACCTGGCAATGCTACCCGCATCCGCGTCAAGGCTGTGGGAGAGCTCAATGCCCGCTGAAGGTTACCTGCTTAGGGAAGAGGACCTGTTGCCGTTGTCGATCGGCGCGGCCCTGCTCGGTACCGGCGGTGGCGGCAATCCCTATATCGGAATGTTGCGCGCCCGCGAATTGATGCGCAAGGGCGCACAGGTGCGGGTGATGCCGTTGGAGGCACTTGCGGAGGATAGCTGGGTCGCTGAGGTCGGCGGCATCGGCGCTCCCGTTGTCGGTGTCGAGAAGATCGAGGAAGGCGGCGAATGCTACCGCGCCATGCGCGCGGTTGAGGAAACGGCAGGCGTCAAGGTCTCGGCTGTGATTTCCGCCGAAATCGGCGGCGCCAATTCCATCGAACCGATCATTGCCGCTGCGATGGCCGGACTGCCGGTTGTCGACGGCGATGGCATGGGTCGCGCCTTCCCCGAGGTACAGATGACGACCTACATGATCTACGGCGCACCGGTTTCGCCGGCGGCAATCGCCGATGAGAAGGGCAATGTCGTCGTCTTCAGGGACGTCATCGACATGTTCTGGCTCGAGCGTTTCGCCCGCGACACGGCTGTCGCCATGGGGGCAGGGGCCGGCTTCGCCACCGCGCCGATGCGCGGCGACTTCGTCCGCCGCACCGCCATCCCCGGCACGGTCAGCCAGGCATTGGAAATCGGCCGCACGGTACTCGAAGCCCGCGCCAAGCGTCAGAATGTCGTCGAGCGTGTGATTGAAAGCGCCGGCGCCAAGCTCTTCTTCACCGGCAAGATCGTCGATATCCGCCGCGAGTTGAAGGGGGGCTTTGCGCGCGGCCATGCCATCATTACTGGGACCGGCGACTGGACGGGTTCGGAAGCCCGCATCGCCATCCAGAACGAAAACCTCGTGCTCTGGATCGACGAGAAGCCCGTCATCATGGTGCCCGACCTGATCATGAATCTCGAAATCGATACTGGCGAGCCGATCACCACCGAGATGCTGCGCTATGGCCAGCGCGTCGCCGTCATCGGCCTGCCGGTGCACGATTTGATGAAAACGCCGCGCGCACTCGAAATCGTCGGGCCGAAAGCCTTCGGCTTTCCGGAGCTGACATTCGAGCCGCTGGTTACGCGCCAGACCGCGCGATAGGGGGAATGATGAAGACGTTGAGAACGATCCATGCCGAAGATCTCGAAGACATCGCGATCGGTGGCGCCATTCTCGGGACTGGTGGCGGCGGCGATCCCTATGTCGGCAAGCTGATGGCGCAGGAAGCGATCCGCAAGCATGGCCCGGTCAAGCTTGTCGATGTCGACGAATTGCCGGACGACGCGCTGGTCGTGCCCGTCTGCATGATGGGCGCTCCGACCGTCATGACCGAAAAGCTGCCCCAGGGCGACGAACTGATGAATGCCTTCCGTCAGCTCGAGAAAGTGCTGGGGCGGAAGATCGACGCGGTGCTTTGCGGCGAGGCAGGCGGGATCAATTCGACCACGCCTTTCGTTGTCGCCGCAGCAAGCGGCCTGCCGCTCGTCGATGGTGACGGCATGGGGCGCGCCTATCCCGAACTGCAGATGGAGACCTTTTCGCTGCACGGCGTCTCGGCAACGCCGATGGTGCTTTGCGACGACAAGGGTAATTCACTGGTTCTGGAAACCGTGAGTAACGGCTGGACGGAACGTCTGGCGCGCGCGGCAACTGTCGAAATGGGCGGTTCTGCCTTGCTCGCCTTCTATCCGATGAGCGGAGAGGTTGCCAAGAAGGCGGTTGTGCGCGGGACGCTGTCGCTATGCGTCAACCTTGGCCGCACGCTGCGGGAAACCCGAACAGCACATGCCGATCCCGTGGCTGCCATCACCAGGTTGCTCGGCGCGAGTATCATCTTCCACGGCCGCGTCAAGGATGTCGATCGCCGCACCATCGGTGGCTTTGCACGCGGCAGTGCGCGTTTCGACGGGCTCGACGAATGGAAGGGCCACGGCTTCAGGCTGGATTTCCAGAACGAATTCCTGATGGCTGAGCGGGATGGCAAGATAATCTGCACGACGCCCGATCTCATCACGCTGCTGGAGGCTGAGACGGGGGCTCCCGTGACTGCAGACTCCTTGCGGTATGGATTGCGCCTCGTGGCGCTTGCCTTCCCGTGCAACCCGCAATGGCAGACACCGGCCGGGATCGCCTTGGTGGGACCGCGCTACTTCGGCTACGATACGGATTATAAGCCCTACGCGTTCACCTAGGTATGGGACGGTTTGCTGTGGTGGTCGGAGTGTAGCGATGGTTCGAGTGTTCAGCGCGGCTTTGCATGCGCTGAACACCGAAGTCGCGGCACTTTCCCCACCGCTATACAGTTTCAACTGTATGGCCTATACGGCGATCTACGGAATGTCTCTCGACTCCAGCTCCGGGCAGCTTGCCTCGTTTCCGAAGGTGATCTCCTTGCGATCCCCGTTAATGGTCAGCCCTCTGAAGGTCAGCACGTTCTCGTCGCGATAGACGATCTCGCTGCGGTAAATGCCGGCGCGTATTGCTCTGTTCCTGGCCCGGCTGACGTTGCACTGCCCGATCGGCGGCGTCACATGCCAATTGGATGTGCCTTGCGTGTCGGTCTGCCAGCCGCCAGCGGAAGCAAGCGTCGAACTGGCGAGCAACGCAAATGCTGAAAGTACAAGTTTGGACGACAATCGAGATTTCACGATGTTACTCCGAGGCAATTCCGCTATCGATGCCTCTGCTATTATCTGAAATTGCTCGATAGATCATCCGGCAGCGTCCTGGTCGGCTTTGACTTCTCGGGGAATGGTGAACAACTACTCTAACGACATGCTTCCTCGCAGCAGTAGCTTGGGAGTCTAACGTTTGGCGATATGATTTGGGTGCGGTTTAAGTTCCATAATGTTGATTATGCGATCTTTGTATGTAGCGGCTATTTAGTAATGC